>NZ_JBQEOF010000008.1:0-2328 GCF_052044995.1 Roseateles sp. 22389 | reverse complement strand
GCTGACCACCGGCCAGGTCCAGGCCATGTCCAGCGACGACCTGAACGCGCTGGGCTCGGCGCAGATCCGCGCGCTGGGCACCGCCCAGATCGCGGCGCTGTCGACCACCCAGATCGCCAACATGACCAGCGAGGACGTGCAGGCGCTGAGCTCCGGCCAGATCGCCGCGCTGAGCTCCGACCAGATCGCCGCGCTGTCGACCGACAACATCGTCGCCCTGACCTCCTCGCAGGTCGGCGCGCTGTCGACCAGGCAGGTCGCGGGCCTGACCACCGACCAGATGGGCGCCATCGAGACCGGCGACCTGAAGGCGCTGGGCACCGCCGCCGTGCGCGCGCTGACCACCGACCAGCTCGGCGCCCTGGGCTCCGACCAGGTGGCCGCGCTGTCGACCCAGCAGGTCGCCGCGCTGTCGACCGCCCAGGTCAGCAACCTGAGCAGCGATGACCTGAACGCGCTGACCAGCGGCCAGATCAAGGCCCTGTCGACGCAGCAGGTCGCCGCGCTGACGACCGCCCAGGTCAACACGATGGAAAGCGCCGACGTGCAGGCGCTGTCCACGCAGCAGATCGCCGCGCTGAGCTCCGACCAGGTCGGCGCCCTGTCCACCGAGAACATCGCCGCGCTGAGCTCGCAGCAGGTCGCGCCGCTGTCGACCAAGCAGGTCGGCGGCCTGACGACCGACCAGGTCGGCGCCATCGAGACGGTGGACGTCCGTGCGCTGACGACCAACGCGCTGCGCGCCCTGACCACCACCCAGATCGACGCGCTGAGCTCCGACCAGATCGCCGCGCTGACGACCGCCCAGGTCGCCGCGCTGACGACGGCGCAAGTGCAGGCGCTGGCCAGCGACGACCTGAACGCGCTGGGCTCGGCCCAGATCCGCGCGCTGTCGACCGCCCAGGTCGCCGCGCTGACCACCGGCCAGATCAACGGCATGGAATCGGCCGACGTGCAGGCGCTGTCGACCCAGCAGGTCGCCGCGCTGGGCTCGGCCCAGGTCGGCGCGCTGTCGACCGAGAACGTCGCCGCCCTGACCTCCGCCCAGGTGGGCGCGCTGACGACCAAGCAGGTCGCCGGCCTGACCACCGACCAGATGGCCGCCCTGGAAACGGGTGACCTGAAGGCGCTGTCCACCGCCGCGCTGCGCGCGCTGGGCACCGACCAGCTGGACGCGCTGGGCTCCGACCAGATCGCCGCGCTGTCGACCCAGCAGGTCGCCGCGCTGTCGACCACCCAGGTCGCCAACCTGTCCTCCGACGACCTGAACGCGCTGACCAGCGGCCAGATCAAGGCGCTGTCGACCGCGCAGGTCGCCGCGCTGACGACCGAGCAGGTCTCCGCCATGACCAGCGACGACGTCGCCGCGCTGACCACGGCGCAGCTGCAGTCGCTGGGCTCGGCCCAGATCGGCGCGCTGAGCACCGAAGCGATCGTCGCGCTGGGTTCCGCCCAGGTCGGCGCGCTGACGACCAAGCAGGTCGCGGGCCTGACCACCGACCAGATGGCCGCCATCGAGACCGGTGACCTGCGCGCGCTGAACAGCGCCGCGCTGCGCGCCCTGTCCACCGACCAGCTCAATGCGCTGGGCTCCGACCAGGTCGCCGCGCTGAGCACCGTCCAGGTGGCCGCGCTGACGACCGCGCAGGTCGCCGGCCTGACCAGCGACGACCTCAACGCCCTGGGCAGCGCCCAGATCAAGGCGCTGGGCACCGCGCAGGTCGCCGCTCTCACGACCGCCCAGGTCAACGCGATGGAAAGCGCCGACGTGCAGGCGCTGTCCACCCAGCAGGTCGCCGCGCTGGGCTCGGCCCAGGTCGGCGCGCTGAGCACCGAATCGGTGGTCGCGCTGACCTCCAACCAGGTCGCCGCGCTGAGCAGCAAGCAGGTCGCGGGCCTGACCACCGACCAGATGGCCGCCCTGGAAACGGGTGACCTGAAGGCGCTGTCCACGACCGCCGTGCGGGCGCTGGGCACCGACCAGATCGATGCGCTGAACTCCGACCAGGTCGCCGCGCTGACGACCCAGCAAGTCGCCGCGCTGACGACCGGCCAGGTCAGCAACCTGTCCTCGGACGACCTCAACGCGCTGACCAGCGCGCAGGTGAAGGCGCTGTCGACCCAGCAGGTCGCCGCGCTGACCACCGGCCAGGTCAACACCATGGAGTCCGCCGACGTGGCGGCGCTGACGACCCAGCAGGTCGCCGCGCTGAGCTCGTCGCAGGTCGGCGCGCTGAGCACCGACTCGATCATCGCCCTGAGCTCCGGCCAGGTCGCCGCGCTGAGCAGCAAGCAGGTCGCGGGCCTGACCACCGACCAGATGGCCGC
>NZ_JBQEOF010000007.1:0-264226 GCF_052044995.1 Roseateles sp. 22389 | reverse complement strand
ATTATGAACGATTCTTTTTGAATCCGTCAAGCAGTCTGCGAAATTATTTTCAGCGTCGACTGCGAGAATCTCGCCGCCAAATGAAAACCGGGACAAGCCCGGCCATTCATCCGACATCCCCAGCAGTTCCTCCGGGGATTCGCTGCAAGGCAGATGTCTGTGCAGCGAAGACCGCGACTGTAGCACAGCCAAAGAACGTCACAAGGACTACAAAGGAAAGTTGTTGACGACTGGCCGCGTCTCGCACGAATCGCCGCCAAGTCCTTGTCGCACCGTACCGCCCCCTCACCGCTCAATGAAAAAGACCCGCCGAAGCGGGTCTTTCCAGGGAGGCGATGTCGTCGGGAGCGGAACTCAGTCCGCGTCCTGGAACGCTTCCTCGCGCTTGTTCTTGATGGAAGGCAGCATCACGACGACCACCATCAGCGCCGCAGCGATCAGCAGGCCGGCGGACAGCGGCCGGGACAGGAAGGTGCTCCAGTCGCCCCGCGACAGCAGCAGCGCGCGGCGCAGGTTCTCTTCCATCATCGGACCGAGGATGAAGCCCAGCAGCAGCGGCGCGGGTTCGCAGCTCAGCTTGTAGAAGATGTAGCCCACCACCGCGAAGGCCGCCGTCATGAACACGTCGAAGTTGTTGTTGTTCAGCGTGTAGGTGCCGATGCAGCAGAAAACGACGATCGCCGGGAACAGGAAGCGGTAGGGCACCGTCAGCAGCTTGATCCAGATGCCGATCAGCGGCAGGTTCAGGATCACCAGCATCAGGTTGCCGACCCACATCGAGGCGATCAGGCCCCAGAACAGCTCCGGGTTGCTGGTCATGACCTGCGGGCCGGGCTGGATGCCCTTGATGGTCATCGCGCCCACCATCAGCGCCATCACCGCGTTGGGCGGGATGCCCAGCGTCAGCATGGGGATGAAGGAGGTCTGCGCGCCGGCGTTGTTCGCCGACTCCGGACCCGCCACGCCCTGGATGGCGCCCTTGCCGAACTTCTCCGGGTGCTTGGAAAGCTTCTTCTCCAGCGTGTAGGCCGCGAACGAGGACAGCAGCGCGCCGCCACCGGGCAGCACGCCCAGCACCGAGCCCAGCGTGGTGCCGCGCAGCACCGCCGGCCAGGCGTCGTGGAAGTCCTGCTTGGTCGGCCACAGGCCCTTCACGCTCTTGGTGAACACCTCGCGATGCTCGGCCGGCTGGCCCAGGTTCGCGATGATCTCGCCGAAGCCGAAGATGCCCATCGCGATCACGACGAAGTTGATGCCGTCGGTCAGCTCGGGGATGTCGAACGAGAAGCGCGGCGTGCCGGAGATGACGTCGGTGTTGATCTGTCCGAGCAGCAGGCCCAGCAGGATCATCGCGATCGCCTTGACCAGCGACCCCGACGCCAGCACGACCGCGCCGATCAGGCCCAGCACCATCAGCGAGAAGTACTCGGCGGGACCGAACTTGAAGGCCAGCTCGGTCAGCGGCGGCGCGAAGGCCGCGATGACGACCGTGCCCACGCAGCCGGCGAAGAACGACCCCAGGCCGGCAGCCGCCAGCGCGGCGCCCGCCCGGCCCTGGCGGGCCATCTGGTAGCCGTCGATCGCGGTCACCACGGACGAGGATTCGCCGGGCACGTTGATCAGGATCGCGGTGGTGGAGCCGCCGTACTGCGCGCCGTAGTAGATGCCGGCGAGCATGATCAGCGCCGGCGTCGCGTCCAGCGAATAGATCGAGGGCAGCAGCATCGCGATCGTCGCGACCGGGCCCAGGCCGGGCAGCACGCCGATCAGCGTGCCCAGCACCGCGCCGCCGAAGGCATAAAGCAGGTTCTGCAGCGTGAACGCGGTGCCGAACCCCAGCATCAGGTTGTTGATCAGATCCATGTGGGTCTCCTCAGCCGCCCAGGAAGGTGGGCCAGACAGGGATCACCAGGTTCAGACCCCAAACAAAGATGCCCCAGCTGCCGATGGTCAGGACCACGCTGCTGAGCAGCGCGTCGCGCCAGTGGAATTCATCGCTGGCGAAGGAGACGCAGGTGATGAGCAGCGGCAGCGTGACGACCATGCCCAGCCGCGGCAGCGCGAAGCCGAACAGCACGATCGAGCCCACCACGATCAGCAGCGGCTTCCAGGCGAAGGCGCCGACCGGCTGGCCGCCCTCCGACTCGATCGTCAGCGCCTTGAACAGCACGACCGCGCCAAGCAGCGCGAGCAGGATGCCCAATCCGAACGGGAAGTAGGCGGGCCCGGGGCGGGCCGAGGAGCCAAAGCTGTAGTTCACTGCCGAGCCCCACGCGAACGCGACGCCAACGACCACGAACATCAGCCCTGACCAGAAGTCGCGTTGACTCTTGATCTTCATCGAGGGAACCTCTAGCGGCATGAATGGCGGCGATTCTAGGAATCGGGCCCCCTCCAGGCTCTGTGGTTATCACGTAATGGACCACACCGCCCCTCGCCCCGCCCATGCGGGGAGCTTCACACCCCCGTAGGCATGGGGCCCGCGCGCTGTCTGCGGGGACTTACCCGCCCCATGAGCGAGGGGCGTCGGCGCGACGCCACCGCTCAGTTTTCCCAGGTGGGCGTACTGCGCAGGACCTCTTCCATCGTGGTGAGGCCTTCCGCGACCTTCATGGCGCCGGCCAGGCGCAGCGGGCGCAGGCCTTCCTGGAGCGCCTGGCGGCGCAGCGCCGACATGTCGGTATTGGGGTGCAGGTGCTTGCGCACGCTGTCGGACATCAGCAGCAGCTCATACAGGCCGGCGCGGCCGCGGTAGCCGGTGTTGCGGCAATCCAGGCAGCCGACCGGCCGGTACGGCTTGACGCCGCCGTTCAAGCGCCACGGCTTGAGCATCTCGTTGAGCGACTCCCGCGTGACCTCGGGGTCCGGCGCCTTGCAGCTGGGGCACAAGGTCCGCACCAGGCGCTGGGCCAGCACGCCGATCACCGTCGCGTCGATCAGGTAGTTGGGCACACCCAGGTCCACCATCCGGGTGATGGCCGACGCGGAGTCGTTGGTGTGCAGCGTCGAGAACACCAGGTGGCCGGTCAGCGAGGCCTGGATCGCCATCTCGGCCGTCTCCAGGTCACGGATCTCGCCGACCATGATGATGTCCGGGTCCTGGCGCATCAGCGCGCGCAGGCCCTCGGCGAAATTGAAATCGATGGCGGGCTGCACCTGCGACTGGTTGAACGCCGGCTCGATCATCTCGATCGGATCCTCGACGGTGCAGACGTTGACCTCCTCGGTGGCCAGGCGCTTGAGCGTCGAATACAGCGTCGAGGTCTTGCCGCTGCCGGTCGGGCCGGTGACCAGGATGATCCCGTGCGGACGCGCCGTCAGGCGGGTCCAGCGCTCGGCGTCGTGGCCGGAGAACCCGAGCTGGGCCAAATCCTTGACCGCCGTGTCGGGGTCGAAGATCCGCATCACCATCTTTTCGCCGAAGGCGGTGGGCAGGGTCGACAGCCGCATTTCCACTTCCTCGCCGGCGGGATTGCGCGTCTTGATGCGACCGTCGAGCGGGCGGCGCTTCTCCACCACGTCCATGCGGCCGAGCAGCTTGATGCGCGCGGTCATCGCGCTCATCACCGAGGGCGGCAGCTGGTAGACGGTGTGCAGCACGCCGTCGATGCGGAAGCGGATCACGCCCATCTCGCGGCGCGGTTCCAGGTGGATGTCGCTGGCGCGCTGGTCGAAAGCGTACTGCCAGAGCCAGTCCACCACCTGCACCACGCCCTGGTCGTTGGCGTCGAGCTGGCGATTGCTGCGACCCAGTTCGACCAACTGCTCGAAGCTGGCCGGCTGGTTGACCTCCCCGCTCTTCGTCGCCGCGCGCACCGACCGGGCCAGCGTGAAGAACTCGGTCGTGAAGCGCGCGATCTCCTGCGGATTGGCCAGCACCAGCTTCACCCGCTTGCGGGTGTGGGACTCGATCTGCGGCACCCAGCCGGCCTCCAGCGGCTCCGCGGTGGCGATGGTCACGTCGGTCAGGCCGACCAGGATGGGCAGGCAGCGCCGGGCCTCGGCGTAGCTGGCGGACATGACGTCGGCGACGCGGCCCACGTCGACCTTGAGCGGGTCGATGCGGACATACGGCAGCTTCAGGCGGCCGGCCAGCCATTCGGTGAGCGCCTCGATGTCCAGCGGCCGGCCGTTGGCCGCGCGGGTCAGGCCGGCGTTGCCCAGCCGGATCAGCGGATGCTGCGCGCTGTGGCTCGCGCCGAAGCGGGCCTCGGTGCGCTGGACCTGCTCGGCGTCGATGACGCCATCCTCCGCGAGCCAGTGCAGCAGCTGGCGCCACTCGAGGCGCTGGCCGCCGCCCTCGGCGGCCTTGGGCTTGGCGGACCCGGGGGCGTTCGCCGGCGGGCGCGGCGCGGCTGCGGGCGCGGTCGTTGGCGCGGTGGACGGCGCCGGGCTGGCGGACGGCGCGCCCTTGTCCTTGGCGCTGGTCGACGGGGTGTGCTTCATGGTCACTCGCCGGAGTCCGCGGCGGCGGAAGCCGCGTGGAGTTGCTGGATCACGTTCATCGGCAGCGGCCGGACCAGCTTCAGCCATTTGCGCGCGGGCAGCTCGTGCCTGGCCTCGATGTGCTCGGCGCGCTGCTCGAGCACCTCGCGGGTCGGCACCTCGACGCCGCGCGCGGCCACGACGATGGTGTTGCCCTCACGGGTCGGCGTCAGGTGCCAGACCTGGTCGGTGCCGAACACCTTGGCGATCCGCGCCGCGCTGCGCGCGAAGCTGGCGCTGCGGCCGAACAGGTTCACCGTCATGAGCCCGCCGTCGGCCAGCACGCGACGGCAGTCCGCGTAGAAGGCTTCATCGTCCAGCACCGGCGCCGCCGCCTCGTGGTCGTAGAGGTCGACGTTCAGCACCTGCGCCATGCCCCAGTTCGCCGCGTCGGCCACCCACTGGCCGGCGTCCTCGTTGAGCACCCGCAGCCGCTCGTCGTCGTCGGGCAGGTGGAACCAGTGCCGGTTGGCGCTGATGACGGTCGGGTTGATCTCGACCGCGGTGGTCTTCATCTTCAGCTGCTTGCGGCAGAAGCGCGTCAGCGCGCCGGCGCCCAGGCCCAGCTGCACCGCCTGGCCCAGGGTCATCTCGCGGGTGTCGCGCCAGAGCATCCAGGCCATCATGCGCTGGACGTATTCCAGCTCCAGCTTCTCCGGCTTCTTGACCCGCATCGCGCCCTGGACCCAGATCGAGTCCAGATGCAGGAAGCGCACGCCGTCGAATTCGCTCAGCGTCGCCTCGACCCACTCGGTCTTTCTGCCGCCCTTGTTGTTCTTCGGGTCCCGGTGCTTGCTCACGGCTGTCGTTCCCATGCCGGGTCCTCGGGGGCCCGCGCTGTGCTCAGGTGTCGTTCGAAGGCCCGGCGAGTTCCCGCCAGGCGCGAAGCTTGTCATCGTAGGGCATCGTGTAGGCGGGGCTGGAGCTGGGCAGCCCCAGGACGCGGTAACGGGCTGCAAGCGGACCGAGTTGCCGGAGCCCGAAACGCAACGCGGTGCCGCCATTGAAGCCGATCGTGCGCAGCGCGGGCAGCTGCGCGATCAGTCGCCCCATGTCGCTGGCGAAGGGATTGCGGATCGCGCTGTCGAGGCTGCCGGCGCGCTCGGTCTCGGTGATGACGTCCCAGACGGCGATGCGATGCGCGCGCAGCGCGGCCAGGCGTTCCGCATAGCCCATGGCGACGAGGTCGACGCCGAAGACCTCGCCGACCAGGCGCCAGAACTGGTTGCGCGGATGGCCGTAGTACTGCTGCGCGCGCAGCGAGGCCACGCCGGGAAAGCTCCCCAGCAGCAGCCATTCGGCGTCGGGCGCATGCACCGGCGCCAGGCCCTGCCAGCGCGTCGCGTCGAAGGCGGCGCCGGCGTCAGCCATTGGGGGGAAGGAGCGCGGCCAGCCGCGGCAGCGCGGCGCACGCATTGCGCGTGGTGATCGCGGCGGCCTGCCCGGGCGTCCAGCCGCGCAACCCGGCCAGGCACGCGCCGATGCGCGGCAGCTCGCCCGGCTCGTTGCGCGAGCTCGCGCCGGCGGCGCGCTCCTCGGCGGTGCGATACAGCCAGTGCGGCGGGATGTCGGGCGCGTCGGTCTCGACGACGAGCGCTTCTTCCGGCAGCTCGGCCGCCAGGCGGCGGATCTGCAGCGAGCGGTCGAAGGTCACCGTGCCGCCGAAGCCCAGCTTGAAGCCCAGCGCGAGGAAGGCGTCCGCCTGCTGCCGGCTGCCGTTGAAGGCATGGCCGATGCCGCCGGTCTCCAGGCCGATGCGGCGCAGGCCGGCAAGCAGCTGGTCCGCGCTGCGGCGCACATGCAGGATGACCGGCAGCCCGTGGCGCTTCGCGAGCTTCAACTGCTCCAGGTAGAAGAACCGCTGCCTGGCCTCGTCCAGATGCTTGACGAAGAAGTCCAGCCCGATCTCACCGATGCCGACCAGGCGCGGATCGTCGCGGCACTCGGCGAGCATCCGATCGAGCCGCCCGAGGTCGTCCTCGCGCGCCTGCATCACGTAGAGCGGATGGATCCCGAGCGCGTAGCTGAACCCCTGCGCGTGCGCCAGCGCCCTCACCCGCTCGAAGTTGCCGGCGACCACCGCCGGGATGACGATCTGCGACACCCCGGCCGCGCGGGCGCGCGCCACGACGGCGTCACGATCCGCGTCGAACTCCGACGCGTCGAGGTGGCAGTGGGTGTCGGTCCACATGGGTCCGCGAGGCTCCACCGACGGTGGCGCGGTCCGGGGACCGCTCAGCGGAAGACCACCGTGCGGTGGCCGTTGAGCAGCACGCGGTGTTCGGCATGCCACTGGATCGCGCGGGCCAACGTCACGCACTCGGTGTCGCGGCCGATGGCCACCAGTTGGTCCGGCGTCATCGAGTGGTCGATGCGGGCCACGTCCTGCTCGATGATCGGGCCCTCGTCCAGGTCGGAGGTCACGTAGTGCGCGGTGGCGCCGATCAGCTTGACGCCGCGCTCATGGGCCTGGTGGTAGGGGCGCGCGCCCTTGAAGCTGGGCAGGAAGCTGTGGTGGATGTTGATCGCCCGGCCTTCCAGGAAGCGACACATCTCCGGCGACAGGATCTGCATGTAGCGCGCCAGCACGACCAGGTCGATCTGCTGTTCCTCGATCAGCTCGCGGATCTTGCGCTCCTGGGCCTGCTTCTGTTCGTCGGTCGCTTGCAGCAGCGGCAGGTGGTGGAAGGGGATGTCGTGCGAGGCGGCCAGCTGATAGAAATCGCGGTGGTTGGAGACGATGGCCGGGATCTCGATCGCCAGGTGGCCGGTCTGCACGCGGAACAGCAGGTCGTTCAGGCAGTGTCCGAGCTTGGACACCAGCAGCAGCACGCGCGTCTTGCGCTGCGCGTCGACCAGTTCCCAGTCCATCGCCAGCCGGCCGGCCAACGGGGCGAAGGCCTCGCGCAGGGCGGCGGCGGGACGGGGCGTGGCGCACTCGAACTCGATCCGCATGAAGAAGCGGCGGTGGTCGGCGTCGCCGTGCTGGGCCGAGGTCAGGATGTTGGCGCCCTGCTCCAGCAGGACGCCGGTAACGGCGTGGACGATGCCGGCCTGGTCGGGGCAACTGAGCTTCAGGATGAAGCGGGTGGACGGAGCGTCAGGGGAATGCGTCGAGGCGGTCATGATGCCGCGCATCGTAATCCAGCGGCCGCCGCGGCCCGGGGCGGGCGCGGGCTGCATGCCTCGCGATCGGGCAACCCAGCCTCGAGGCCGCGCTGCGTCACCCGGCTCAGGTTGTCGTCGGCTGCAGCGGCTGCAGCGCGCCGCCCACCAGGCGGCGCTGGTGCTCGCAGCGCATCGCCAGGTCCTGGTCGTGCGTGACCATCACGAAGGCGGTGCCGAGCTCGCGGGCCATCTCCAGCATCAGGTCGAAGACCGTCGCGGCGGTGCTGCGGTCCAGGTTGCCGGTGGGCTCGTCGGCCAGCACGCAGGCCGGGCCGGTGACCAGCGCGCGGGCGATGGCCACGCGCTGGCGCTCACCGCCGGACAGTTCGCCGGGCCGGTGCTGCACCCGCGCGCCCAGGCCGACGCGCGACAGCACCCGGGCCGCCTGCTCCCGCGCCTGTTCCTGCGGCACCCGGCGGATGCGCAGCGGCATCGCGACGTTGTCGAGCGCGCTGAATTCCGGCAGCAGGTGGTGGAACTGGTAGATGAATCCCAGGTGCTGGTTGCGCCACTCGCCGCGCGCCTGCTCGCCGAGCGAGCCCAGGTCCCGCCCCATCAGCTCGACCCGGCCGGCGGACGGCTTGTCCAGCCCGCCGAGCAGGTGCAGCAGCGTGCTCTTGCCGGACCCCGACGCGCCCAGCACCGCCAGCGTCTCGCCAGCCTTCACCGTGAGGTCCAGGCCGTGGAAGACCTGCACGTCGAGCGGTCCCTCGACGAAGCGCTTGCCCAGGCCCAGACCCTGCAGCACCACCTGACCGGCGGGGATCCGCGCGGCGGCGGCCGTTGCCGGCTTCATGTCCTTCCCCTCATTCATAACGCAGCGCCTCCGCCGGTTGGACGCGGCTGGCGCGCCAGCTCGGGTACAGCGTCGCGACGAACGCCAGGATCAGCGAGGTCACGGTGATCGGCACGATGTCCGACCACTGCGGATCGCTCGGCATGTGGCTGATCACGTAGATGCTGGCCGGCAGGAAGGTGGTGTGCAGCAGCCGCTCGATGAAGGGGACGATCACGTCCAGGTTGTGCGCGACCACCAGGCCCAGGCCCAGGCCGCCCAGCGTGCCGATCACGCCGGCCAGCGCGCCCTGGATCATGAACACGCCCATGATCGAGCGCGGGCTCGCGCCCAGCGTGCGCAGGATCGCGATGTCGGCCTGCTTGTCGGTCACCGTCATCACCAGCGTGGACACCAGGTTGAAGGCCGCGACCGCCACGATCAGGGTCAGGATGATGCCCATCATCCGCTTCTCGACCTGGACCGCGTCGTACCAGTTCGCGTTGGTGCGGGTCCAGTCGCGCACGTAGATGGCGCGGCCCTCGCGCAGCATCTCCCGCTGCAGCTGGGCGCCGACCTCGCGCGCCTGCTGGACGTCGCGCAGCTTCAGCTGCACGCCGCTGGGCGTGCCGGTGCGGAAGACCTTGGCGGCGTCGGCCACATGGATCAGCGCCAGGCCGCTGTCGTATTCGTAGTGCCCGGCCTCGAAGACACCCACCAGCGTGAACTGGCGCAGCGTCGGCTGCACGCCCAGCGGCGTCACCTGGCCCGAAGGAATCGCCAGCGTGATCTTGTCGCCCCGCTGCACGCCCAATTGACGCGCGAGTTCCACGCCCAGGATCACGTTCCACTGGCCAGGCACCAGGCGCGCCAGCAATCCCTGCTTCGCCAGCTCCGCCGCGATCGGCGTCACCCCCGGCTCGAAGGCCGGGTCGATGCCACGCACGATCGTCCCGCGCATGTCGGAACCGCGCGCAATCAACGCCTGGCCCGCGACGAACGGCGCGGCGGCAACCACCTCGGGATTCTTCTTCGCCGCATCGGCGACCGCGCGCCAGTCCGGCAAGCCCTCGCCGCTGTCGTTCAGCAACTCCACGTGCGCGATCACCGACAACATCCGCGAACGCACCTCCTTCTGGAAGCCGTTCATCACGGAGAGCACGATGATCAACGCAGCAACACCCAGCGCGATGCCAAACATCGACACGCCAGAAATGAAGGAGATGAAGCGGTTGCGGCGCCCCCCTCGCCCAGCTCGCGTGTAGCGCCAGCCGATCTGCAACTCATAGGGCCAATTCATAGGGGGTGGATGCTAACCGCTCCCTTTCGGCTGAGCGCTTAGGGGAGGCTGATGAGCGACGGGTTGCGGAACAGGCCCGAGGCCGTCGGCGCCGCTCGCAGGGCGCCAACTCGCTCCGCTCACCTGCGGTTCGCTTTGCTCGGACAGACGGCGCCCCAGTCAGTTCTGGAAGCTCGCAGCACCAACGGCCTCGGGCCTGTTCCGCAACCCGCGATGCACCGAGTCGCACCCCCTGCGTCGTCTGCGCTCTTCGTCAGTGCGCCTCGTCCCAGTTGGCGCCGACACCCACTTCGGCCAGCAGCGGCACCTTCAGCGCGGCAACGCCAGCCATCAGCGTCGGCACCTCGGACTTCACCCAGTCCAGCTCCTCGTTCGGCACCTCGAAGACCAGCTCGTCATGCACCTGCATCACGATGCGCGTCTTCTTCCCCTGCTCGTCCAGCGCCTGCTGCACTGCGATCATCGCCAGCTTGATCAAGTCAGCCGCCGTGCCCTGCATCGGCGCGTTGATGGCCTGGCGCTCGGCGCCGCTGCGCCGCGGTCCGTTGCCCGAATTGATCTCCGGCAGCCACAGCCGGCGACCGAAGACCGTCTCCACATAGCCCTTCGCCTTGGCGAATTGCTTGGTGTCGTCCATGTACTGGCGCACGCCGGCGAAACGGGTGAAGTAGCGGTCGATGTAATCCTTCGCCGCCTTCTGCTCGATGCCCAGCGACTGCGCCAGACCGAACGCGCCCATGCCGTAGATCAGGCCGAAGTTGATCGTCTTGGCATAACGGCGCTGCTCCGGCGTGACCCCGTCCAGCCCGCCGCCGAAGACCTCCGCGGCCGTCGCCCGGTGCACGTCCTGGCCCTCCTGGAAGGCCTTGAGCAGGCCCGGGTCCTCGCTCATGTGCGCCATGATCCGCAGCTCGATCTGCGAGTAGTCCGCCGACACGATGTGGTGGCCCGGCGGCGCGATGAAGGCCTCGCGCACGCGGCGGCCGTCCGCCGTGCGGATGGGGATGTTCTGCAGGTTGGGCTCGTTGCTGGACAACCGGCCCGTCACCGCCACCGCCTGCGAGTAGGTCGTGTGCACCCGCCCCGTCTTCGCGTTGACCATCAGCGGCAGCTTGTCGGTGTAGGTGCTCTTGAGCTTGGACAGCGCGCGGTACTCGAGGATCTTGGCCGGCAGCGGGAAGTCCGCCGATAGCTTCTCCAGCACCTCCTCGTCGGTGGACGGCGCGCCGGTGGCGGTGCGCTTGACCACCGGCAGGCCCAGGCGGTTGAACAGGATCTCGCCGATCTGCTTGGGCGAGCCGATGTTGAAAGGCTGGCCGGCGATCTCGTAGGCCGCCTGCTCGGCGGCCACCATGCGCTGGCCCAGGTCGGCGCTCTGCGCCTGCAGCTTGGCCGCGTCGATCAGCACGCCGGTGCGCTCGATGCGCGCCAGCAGCGCCGACACCGGCATCTCGACCTGCTCGTAGATGAACTTCAGTCCCGCATCCGCCTCCAGCCGCGGCAGCAGCGTCTGGTGCACGTGCAGGCACATCTCGGAGTCCTCGCAGGAGTACTCCGACGCCTTCGCCACCTCGACCTGCGCGAACGGGATCTGGTGCGCGCCCTTGCCGCACAGGTCCTCGTAGCTCAGCCCCTTGCGGCCCAGCACGCGGTCGGCCAGCGCCTCCAGGCCGTGGCTGCGATGCGCCTCCAGCACATAGCTCTCGAGCATCGTGTCGTAGGCCGTGCCCTGCACCGCGATGCCGTGGTTGGCCAGCACGTGGGTGTCGTACTTGACGTTCTGGGCGACCTTCTTCTTCAGCGGATCCTCGAACCACGGCTTCAGGCGGGCGAGCACCTCGTCCATCGGCAGCTGCTCGGGCGCGTCGGGGCCTTCGTGGCGCAGCGGGATGTAGGCCGCCTCGCCCGGCTTGACGCTGAAGCTGATGCCGACGATGCGCGCCTGCATCGGGTCGAGCGAATCGGTCTCGGTGTCGAAGGCGGCCAGCTCGGCCGCGTTCAGCTGCTCGATCCAGGCGTCCAGGCGCGACAGGTCGACGATGGTCTCGTAGCGCTTGTCCACCGGGATCGCCGGATGGGCATGCTGCGCGAACGCGTCGGGCGCAGTCGCGCCGCCGAGGTCCGCCTCGGGCGCGACGCGCTTGGGCGCCTCACCGCCGAGACGGGCTTCCAGGTCGCGCTTCCAGGTTTTGAAGCCGTTGCGCGCGTAGAACTCCAGCAGGCCCGCCTCGTCGACCGGGTTGAAGGCGAGCGCCTCCAGCGCCGGCCAGCCGGTCACGTGCAGGCACAAGTCGCAATCGACCTTGACGGTCACCAGCTTGCGGCCCATCGGCAGCCAGTCCAGCGCCTTGCGCAGGTTGTCGCCGGCCACGCCCTTGATCTTGTCGGCGTTGGCGATGACGCCGTCCAGCGAGCCATGCTCGCCGATCCACTTGGCCGCGGTCTTGGGGCCAACCTTCTCGACGCCGGGCACGTTGTCGACCGTGTCGCCCATCAACGTCAGGTAGTCGATGATCCGGTCCGGCGGGACGCCGAACTTGGCCACCACGCCGGCCTCGTCCAGCTTCTCGTTGCTCATCGTGTTGATCAGCGAGACATCCGGCGTCACCAGCTGCGCCAGGTCCTTGTCGCCGGTGGAGATCACCACCTGGTGCCCCGCCTGCGCCGCCACCCGCGACAGCGTGCCGATGCAGTCGTCCGCCTCGATGCCGGGCACGGTCAACACCGGCCAGCCCAGCAGCTTCACCACTTCATGGATCGGGTCGATCTGCGCCCGCAGGTCGTCGGGCATCGGGGCGCGCTGGGCCTTGTACTCGGGGTACCACTCGTCGCGGAAGGTCGGGCCGGAGGCGTCGAAGACGCAGGCGGCGTGCTCGGCGCCGTAGTCGTCGCGCAGCTTCTTCAGCATCGCCACCATGCCGTGGATGGCGCCGGTGGGCTGGCCCTCGGGCCCGCGCAGGTCGGGCATGGCGTGATAGGCGCGATAGAGGTAGCTGGAACCGTCGACCAGCAGCATCAGAGGTTTGCTCATCCCGCCATTGTTGCAGGCGCGCGCCATCCGCCGTGTCAGCAGCCTGCGCCTGACGCGGCCCCTCGCCCAGGGGAACAGGGTTTTCGAGGAGGCGGGCATAGAATCGGCGCCACCATGAAAACCACCCGCCTCGCCGCCCTGTTCGCCCTCCTGGCCGCCACCGCGCTCCAGGTCCACGCGGCCGACGCGCCGCCCCCGGCCCCGGCGCCCGCCGAAACGGTGAAGTTCCGCGACGTGCCCGAGGTGAAGGTCGAGCAGCTCGTCAACGAGGACGACAAGGTCCGCATCGAGGAGACCCGGGTGCGGGGCCTGACCCAAAAGGTCGTGGTCAAGAACAAGGACAGCAAGGCGCCCGAGTACGAGATCCTGCTCGGCGACGGCGGTCGCGACATCCCCACCCGCCAGGGCGCCGACCGCGGCAACGCGGGCTCGCGGGTCTGGCGCCTCTTCAATTTCTGACCACCCCGGCGCGACCCGCGCGGGTCGGCCTCCGGTCCGTTCCCTTTCCCCCTTCATGGCCGTATTCACCGACGTCTCGACCGAGCAGGCGCAAGCGCTGCTGGACACCCTGGCCCTGGGCGAGCTGCAGGCGCTCAAGGGCATCACCGCCGGCATCGAGAACACCAACTACTTCGTCACCACGGTCCGCGGTGGCGAGTCGCACGAGTACGTGCTGACGATCTTCGAGCGCCTGAGCTTCGAGCAGCTGCCCTTCTACCTGGAGCTGATGCGGCACCTGGCACGCAAGGGGGTGCCGGTGCCCGCGCCGCAGCCCGACGCGCAGGACCGCATCCTGCACACGATCGCCGGCAAGCCGGCCGCGGTCGTGGACAAGCTGCGCGGCGGCCACCAGCTCGCGCCGGACCAGTTCCACTGCGAGCAGGTCGGCGCCGGCCTGGCCCGGATGCACCTGGCCGGCCAGGATTTCCCGCTGCACCAGGACAACCTGCGCGGCCTGCCCTGGTGGCGCGAGACCGTGCCGCTGGTGCTGCCGCACCTGGCGCCGGACCAGGCCGCGCTGCTCCAGGCCGAGCTCGCCTTCCAGGAACAGCTCGCGCCCAGCGCCGCGGCGCTGCCGCGCGGCCCCATCCATGCCGACCTGTTCCGCGACAACGTCATGTTCGACGGCCTGCCCGGCCGGGAGATGCTCAGCGGCTTCTTCGACTTCTACTTCGCCGGCGTCGACAGCTTCCTGTTCGACCTGTGCGTCTGTCTGAACGACTGGTGCATCGACTTGGACAGCGGCCGCCTGGACGAGCAGCGCGCCACCGCCTTCGTCAAGGCCTACGAGTCGGTGCGCCCGCTGAGCGGCGCCGAGCACCGCCTGCTGCCGGGCCTGCTGCGCGCCGCCGCGCTGCGCTTCTGGATCTCCCGCCTGTGGGACTTCCATTTGCCCCGCGAGGCCAGCCTGCTCAAGCCCCACGATCCCACCCATTTCGAGCGCGTCCTGCGCGAGCGCATCGCCAAACCGTGGCATGCGCTGGAGTCCCTCCCATGATCCTGCACCTCCAATCGGTCCCGCCGCGCAACGGCCTGCTGTGGGTGCGCCATGGACTGAAGGTGCTGCAGCGCAAGCCGATCGCGCTGATCGGCCTGTTCGGCCTGTTCGCGCTGTTCAACATCGCCATCAACTTCGTGCCGCTGATCGGGCAGGTGCTGTCGGCGGGCTCGCTGCCGCTGATGTCGCTGGGCTTCATGCTGGCCGCCCACCAGGTGCTGCAGGCGCAGACGCCCACCGCCTCGGTGTTCCTGCAGCCGCTGCGGCTCACGCCCGAGCGGCGCCGCGCGCAGCTGCTGCTGGGCCTGGCCTGCGCGCTGTCCCTGATGGCCGCCGGCGCGCTGTCGCTGCTGGTGGACGGCGGCGCGCTGCTGACGCTGCTCGAGATGCGCCAGAGCGGCCAGAGCGACGCCGCGATCGAGGCCGCCATGGCCGCCAATCCGATGCTCTTCTTCGGCGGGCTGCTGCGCATGGTCCTGCTGATGGCGGTGCTGGTGCCCTTCACCCTGGCCCCGGCGCTGATCCACTGGGGCGGCCAGGGCGTGATGCAGTCGCTGTTCTCGTCGGTGCTGGGCCTGTGGCGCAACAAGGGCGCGTATGCGCTGTTCGGCGTGGCCTGGATCGGCCTGAGCTTCGCCGGCCTGATCGTGCTGACCCTGTTCGCCGTGCTGCTGGGACAGCCGGGCCTGGCGCAGGTGCTGGCGGTGCCGCTGGTGATGGCGCTGGCGACCGCCCAGTTCTGCTCGATGTATTTCGTGTTCATCGACTGCTTCATGTTCGGCGCGCCCCGCGACCTGCCGGAGTCTCCCGGCACCCCGGGCACGCCCGGCTGATTCCCCCGCCGGGCGCCCTGCGCCCGTGCGTCGCCCTGGACGGCGCCCTCACGACGATTTCACAGCATCGTCACTTGCTCTTCGCAGAATCCGCCCGCCTTTTCATTTGCAGCGGAGCCTTCAAGAATGAGCAAGCAGCACGACCTCGTGGCCAGCCAGTCCGACGTCAACGAGTACGACGAGGATGCCGTCCTCAACCCGTCCGCCAATCCCCATTTCGAGGACATCCTCGCCGCGCGCCTGTCGCGCCGCGTCGCCCTGAAGGGTGGCATCAGCACCACCGCGGCGGCGCTGCTCGGCGGCTCGCTCCTGAGCGCCTGCGGCAGCGACGATGACAGCACCCCGGCTCCTGCGCCCGCCCCGGCACCCGCTCCGGCCGCGCTGAAGATCGGCTTCACCGCGGTCGCCAAGAACAAGAACGACCTGGTGACGGTGCCCGAGGGCTACAACGTCAGCATCCTGCACGCGCTGGGCGATCCGATGCACTTCGGCGACGAGTCCTGGAAGGACGACGGCTCCGAGGCCGCCGACTCCTACAACCGCCGCATCGGTGACGGCCACGACGGCATGTACTGGTTCGGCATGAGCGATGCCGGCGCCTTCGACGCCAAGCGCTCGGACCGCGGCCTGCTGGCGGTGAACCACGAGTACGTCGTCGCGCCCTACGGCCTGCATCCGGCCGGCCGCGCCGCGGGCGCCACGCGCAACGCCACCGAGGTCGAGAAGGAGATCTACGCGCACGGCGTCAGCATCGTCGAGGTCAAGCGCGACGGCGCCAACACGACGATGGTGCGCGGCTCGCGCTACAACCGCCGCGTGACCTCCGCCACGACGATGGACATCACCGGTCCCGCCAAGGGCCACCTGCTGCTGCAGACGCTGTTCAGCCCGACCGGCGTGCAGACCCGCGGCACCAACAACAACTGCGCCAATGGCTACACGCCGTGGGGGACCTACCTGACCTGCGAGGAGAACTACCTCAACGTGATCAGCCGGGCCGCCGGCGATGACGCGCTGCGGGCGGGCGGCGCCAAGGAGGTGTCCAGCCTCAACCGCTACGGCCTGCCGCAGAACCGCAAGAGCCCCTACCTGTGGGACACCGCGGGCACGGCCGACCTGTTTGCGCGCTGGAACTCGTCGGTGACCGGCGCCTCCGCCGCGGCCGACTACCGCAACACGATCAACACCTTCGGCTGGGTGGTGGAGATCGACCCGTTCGCGCCGGACTCGACGCCGGCCAAGCGCACCGCGCTGGGCCGCTTCAACCATGAAGGCGCCTGGCCGGCGGAAGCCGTCGCCGGCAAGCCGATCGTGATCTACATGGGCGACGACTCGCGCAACGAGTACATCTACAAGTTCGTCTCCAAGGCCAACTGGGACGCGGCCGACATCGGCAAGGGCATGGCCGCCGGCGCCAAGTACCTGGACGAAGGCACGCTGTACGTCGCCAAGTTCAACGCCGACGGCACCGGCACCTGGGTGGAACTGAGCTTCGGCAAGAACGGCCTGGACGGGACCAACGCGACCTACGCCTTCGCCGACCAGGGCGACGTGCTGATCAACGCGCGCCTGGCGGGCGACGTCGTCGGCGCCACGAAGATGGACCGGCCGGAATGGGGCGCGGTGCATCCGACCAATGGCGAGGTCTACATGACCCTGACCAACAACAGCAACCGCGTCGCCAACACCGCGGCGCCGACCGGCAACCAGCTCAAGCCGGACGCCGCCAACCCGCGCTACTACGAGGACCTGAAGGGCACCAGCTCGCAGAAGGGCAACCCGAACGGCCACATCATCCGCTGGAAGGAAGACGCGGCCGACGTGACCAAGATGACCTGGGACGTCTACCTGTTCGGCGCGCAGGCCGACGCGGCGGCGGACGTCAACCTGTCCTCGCTCACCGACGTCAACGACTTCTCCAGCCCCGACGGCCTGTACTTCGACAAGCGCGGCATGCTGTGGATCCAGACCGACGACGGCGCCTACACCGACGTGACCAACTGCATGATGCTGGCGGCGCTGCCGGGCAAGGTCGGCGACGGCGGCGTGGCCACGGCCGCGGGCGGCACGCAGACCCGCGCCGGCGCCAAGGCCTCGGCCGACACGCTGCGCCGCTTCCTGGTCGGCCCGAAGGAGTGCGAGATCACCGGCATCGCGATGACGCCGGACCACAAGACGCTGTTCTTCAACGTCCAGCATCCGGGCGAGGAAACGACGCCGGACTGGGCGGCCAAGACCTTCGGCAGCTACTGGCCGGCCAACCAGGCCGACGCCACGGTGAAGAAGCGCCCCCGCTCCGCGACGGTCGTGATCACCCGCAAGGACGGCGGCGAGATCGGCATCTGAGCTAGCGCGCGATGTCCGGCGCGAGGGCGGCCTGGCGGTCGCCCTCCGCTTCCACGACGGCCAAGACGCCGTCGATCGCCGCTCGCGGCAGGTCGCCGGCCAACTCTCCGGCGAGTTCCCGCCTCATCTCTTCAGCGAGGCCCTGCGCATGCACGCGCAGGGCCTCGCTCATTCGCTTGAGCTCCAGCGCGAGCGCGCGGGGCGCGATGTCGGCGTCGCGGGCGAGCGCGGCCCACTCCTCGGCGCCGAAAGCCTCGGCGTCCGGCGCCGCGCCGGTGAGCCCGTGCGCCGGCGCCAGGCGCAGCCCGCCGTGGTCGATGAGGAAGCACACGTTGTCCAGCGAGGCCGGACCGCTGCCGATGAGTTGACGGAACACGACCCAGCGCAGCAGCGAGCGGCTGTCGACCAGCGGCGTCGGGCTGTGCCGCAGCAGCGAAAACAGCGCCGGCAAGGACACCGCCGGCTGGTCCAGCGCCTGCCGGGCGTCGATCGCGTGCAGCCGACGCACCCGGCCGTCGTCCAGCCGCTGGCGGTCGAAGCGCTCGACCAACAGGAGCGGCTCCGGCACCCGGTGCAGCTGCACGGCAGCGACGTCCAGGCCCGCGCGCGCGGCCAGGCGCATGCAGAAGTATTCGTTGAACGGCCGCCCGGGCTCGTCAGGCGACGCCGGCTTGAGCACATGCGTCGACGCCATCTGCGGCCCATCGACGAGGTACCAGCCACCATCCGGCTCGACGTACACGCCAAGCTTGTCGCGACGCCCCGGCAGCGCGCCGCGCACCTGCCCGTCCCAAGCGGCCAGCGGCGGCGCGTCCCGCTGGCGCAGGCGTTCGGACAGCTCCTCGCGCGCGATGAGCCGCTGCGATGGGCCGGCGCTGCGCTCGCGCTGCGTGTCGACCAGCCGGACCGCGCCCGCCAGGTCATGTCCGAGCCGCCGCAGCGCGCCGACCCGGTCGTCCGCCGCCAAGCCGAGCGCCGTGAAGGTGGCGCGCCGGAGCGCCCCGTCCGGCAGCAGGCGGTCGAAGCAGCGCAGCACGGCGTCGTCCTGCGACTCGCTGCCCGGCCCGCCGCGCGCCGGCAGGGGCAGCAACGGCGCCAGCGGATACGCCAGGACCTCGGCGGTCCAGCGCGCCAGGTAGGCGAAGGACAAGCCTTGTGGCGAGCCCGGCTCGTCCGTTCCGACCGGGCGCAGCCACCCGACCTCATGCTCGTCGAGCCAGACCTCCAGCCCAGCCCGCCGCATGCTGACTCCCTCTCCCGCTTGCGGGAGAGGGAAGGGGTGAGGGCCAGCAGCCGTCGCGGTCATGCTCCCTCGTCGAGGTCGGAGAACTTCGAGTCGCGCGCGGTGCGGATCGCGCGCCGCACGACTTCCCGCTGCTGCGAGGGCACGGCGAAGAGGCTCACGCCCAGCGCTCTGGCGGCCTTGAGCACGGTGGATAGGCTCACGCCGCCCTGGCCGGTCTCGATGTTGATCAGCGTCTGGCGCGACATGCCCAGCGCCTCGGCGGCCTCGACCAGCGGCAGGCGCGCCGTGGTCCGAGCGGCGCGCACGGCATTGCCGAGCGCGACCGCGTCTTCAATCATCGGATCGTCCGGGGGATCGATCGGTACGACAGTACGCATGGAGATTCCAGAATCAAGAACACAGTCATCGGATCTCCCTCCCGGCAATCGTGATTCCTGTTTGCTGGAATCTTTGATGCCCCGCGCATTCTGCGCTCATCCGGCTGGCACGGCATTCCGCAGGGCATGCCGTCCGCCGGACGCCCCCGGTTCAATCGATCGGCGTCAGCTTGGCCACGCTGAGCGCCAGCCACTTCGTGCCATGGCGGCCGAAGTTGACCTGCGCCCGCGCGTCGGGCCCGCTGCCCTCGAGCGTCAGCAGCACGCCCTCGCCGAACTTGGTGTGGAACACGCCCTTGCCCACGCGCAGGCCGCCGTGCTCGTCGCCGGTCTTCTCGGCGGCGGACTGCTTCATCGCGCTGGGCACCGGCGCCTGGGGGAAAGCGCCCGGATCGACGCGGCCCGCGCCCACCATGGATTTCAGTCCTGAGCCGCGCTGCCAGGCCTGCTGATAGTCCCGCGCGAAGCCCGAACCGAAGCCCTGGTTGCGGGGCGTCAGCCACTTCAGCGTTTCCTCGGGCAGCTCCTCCATGAAGCGGCTCTTGATGTTGTAGCGGGTCTGGCCGTGCAGCATGCGCGTCTGGCAGAAGCTGATGTACAGCCGCTGCCGCGCGCGGGTGATGGCCACGTACATCAGCCGGCGCTCTTCCTCCAGGCCATCCGCGTCGGACAGCGAGTTCTCATGCGGGAACAGGCCCTCCTCCAGGCCGGTGATGAACACCGCGTCGAACTCCAGGCCCTTGGCCGAGTGGACCGTCATCAGCTGGATCGCGTCCTGCCCGGCCTGGGCCTGGTTGTCGCCCGCCTCCAGCGAGGCATGAGTCAGGAAGGCCGCCAGCGGCGAGATGATCTCGCCGGTCTCCGCGTCGGGCGTGGCCGGCGCCGCCGGCGCCACGGCGGCCGGCAGCCCGTCGGCGATCGCGCCGGGGGAATGCTCGTCCACCGGCAGCGCCACCGCGTCCTTGCCGAAGCCCTCCTGCGTCACGAAGGCCTCGGCGGCGTTGACCAGTTCGCCCAGGTTCTCCAGCCGCTCCTCGCCTTCCTTCTCGGCGCGATAGAACTCGGCCAGGCCGGAATGCTCGATGACGTGCTCGATGATCTCGCGCAGCGTCAGCCCGGTGGTGGCCTCGCGCAGCGCGTCGATCAGCGCGACGAAGTTGCCCAGGCTCGCGCCGCCCCGGCCGCCGACGGCGCCCACGCTCTGCACCAGCGAGCGCCCGCTTGGCCGCGCGGCGTCCTGCAGCTGCTCGATGGTGCGCGCGCCGATGCCGCGCGCCGGGAAGTTGACGACGCGCAGGAAGCTGGTGTCGTCGTTCGGGTTCTCGAGCAAACGCAGGTAGGCCAGCGCGTGCTTGACCTCGGCGCGCTCGAAGAAGCGCAAACCGCCATAGACACGGTACGGGATGCCGGCGTTGAACAGCGCCGACTCGATCACCCGCGACTGCGCGTTGCTGCGGTAGAGCACCGCGATCTCGCTGCGCGGCAGGCCCTGGCGATGCAGCGCCTGCGCTTCCTCGAGCAGCCACTGGGCCTCGGCGAAGTCGCTGCTGGCCTCGTGGACGCGCACCGGCTCGCCGGGGCCGGCCTCGGTGCGCAGGTTCTTGCCCAGGCGCCGGCTGTTGTTGCTGATCAGCGCATTCGCGGCGTCCAGGATGTTGCCGAAGCTGCGGTAGTTCTGCTCCAGCTTGACGACCTGGCGCACGCGGTACTCGCGCTCGAAGTCGGCCATGTTGCCGACCCGCGCGCCGCGGAAGGCGTAGATGCTCTGGTCGTCGTCGCCGACGGCGAACACGCCCTGCCCGCGCCCCGGCGGCGCGAACATCTTCAGCCAGGCGTACTGCAGCTTGTTGGTGTCCTGGAACTCGTCGACCAGGACGTACTGGAAGCGGCGTTGATAGTGCTCGCGCACCTGCGCGTTGTCGCGCATCACCTCGTAGGAGCGCAGCATCAGCTCGGCGAAGTCGACCACGCCTTCGCGCGTGCACTGGTCCTGGTAGGCCTGGTAGATGTCCACCAGCTTGCGGGTCTGCTCGTCGCGCAGGTCGATGTCCTTGGGCCGCAGGCCGTCCTCCTTGGCGCCGGCGATGAACCAGGACACCTGCTTCGGAACGAAGCGCTCCTCGTCCAGGTTCATCGCCTTGATCACGCGCTTGATGGCGGAGACGGTGTCGCCCGCGTCCAGGATCTGGAAGCCCTGCGGCAGGCCGGCCAGCTTCCAGTGCGCGCGCAGGAAGCGGTTGCACAGGCCGTGGAAGGTGCCGATCCACATGCCGCGCACGTTCACCGGCAGCATCGCGGACAGGCGGGTGACCATCTCCTTGGCAGCCTTGTTGGTGAAGGTCACCGCCATCACGCCAGCGGGCGTGGTGTAGCCCTGGCTCATCAGCCAGGCGATGCGCGTGGTCAGCACGCGGGTCTTGCCCGAGCCGGCGCCCGCCAGGATCAGCGCGGGCTCCTGGCCCAGCGTCACCGCGGCGTACTGTTCGGGGTTGAGGTTGTCCAGCAGCCCGCGCGGCACGCGCGGCGTGAACAGATCGTCTTGCGGCGGGGTCGGCCGGCCGTCGCCGAAATCCTGGGAATTCATCCAGCCATTCTAAGTTCCGGGCCGCACCTGCCGGTGACAGCAGGCCGGTGCAGCCCGGAGGCTGGCATGATGCCGCCCCCATGAAGCCCGAAAAGACCAAGACCGCGGCCACCAGCGTGGCCAACAGCGCGGCCACCGGTGGGATCGCCGCGACCCCGTGCCCCTGCGGCAGCGGCCGCGGCTACGACGCCTGCTGCGGTGCGCTGCACCGCGCTTTCGCCGAGACCGGCGCGCTCACCGCGCCCAACGCGCAAGCGCTGATGCGCTCGCGTTACACCGCCTACACGCTCGACCTGATCGAGTACCTGCTGGCGACCTGGCACCCGGACACGCGGCCCGAGACCCTGGAACGCGGCGAGCGCGACCTGAAGTGGCTGGGCCTGGAAGTGCGGCGGCACAGCCACCAGGACGCGGATCACGAGACGGTGGAGTTCGTCGCGCGCAGCAAGGTCGGCGGCCGCGCGCACCGGATGCACGAGATCAGCCGTTTCGTGCGGGTGCACGGCGCCTGGCTCTACCTGGACGGGCAGATCGACTGACGACCCGGACCGCCGGCGCGCGACGCACCACGCCGCCCAGCGCCAGCAGCAACCGGTCCAGGAGGGAACGGTGACCGACGTGAAACTCCTGGGGCATGGTGGACTCCTGCTGGCTGCTGCTGACCGGATGGAAGCGCGCCACCGGGGCCGGCGACGCGGAATGCCTGCTGCGATGATGGGCAGGCGGCGTGACAGGATTTTGGCCAACCCGCCTGTTGCCAGCCGCTCCCCCGAAACGGGGAACAGCGGGCAAAAACGGCTCCATGCGTGCGCGTGCCGTCCCCTTCAGCCATGACATCCCCTGATTCCCCCCTCCCCTCGCCGCCCACCGCGCCGCTGCGGCTCCTCCATCTGGACGACCACCTCGCGGTGATCGACAAACCCGCCGGGCTGCTGGTGCATCGCACCGCGATCGACGCGCACGAGGAGGACGCCGCGCTGCAGCGCCTGCGCGACCAGCTCGGCCGGCCGGTGTGGCCGGCGCACCGGCTCGATCGAGGCACCTCGGGCGTGCTCGTCTTCGCGCTCAGCGCCGCGGTGGCCAGCGCGCTGGGCCAGGCGCTCGCGGAACGCCTCACGAGCAAGCGCTACCTCGCGCTGGTGCGCGGCTGGCCGACCGGCGACGCCGGCGTCGTCGACCACCCGCTCGCGCGCGATCCGGAACTGCCGTCCGCGGGCCAGCCGCACCTGGAGGCGCAGACGGCCTGGTCCTGCGAGCGCCGCCTCGAGTTGCCGGTCGCCACCGACGCCCGCTTCTCCACCACGCGCCTGGCGCTGATGGCCTGCGAGCCGGTCCAGGGCCGGCGCCACCAGATCCGACGCCACCTGAAGCACCTCGCGCATCCGATCGTCGGCGATGCCAACCACGGCAAGGGGCCGCTGAATCGCGCGCTGGCGGCCCACTTCGGCCTGCAGCGGCTGTGGCTGCATGCGCAGCGCCTGACGCTGACGCACCCGGTCAGCGGCGAGACGCTTCAACTGGAAGCCGAGCCCGGCCCAGAGTGGGCGCCGTTCCTCTGAGGGGCGCCCAGGCGTCGGGCGCCGACTCCCCGCTCAGCCGAAGCGCACCGCGTAGATCGGCGGCAGGTGCGCCGACACCAGCTGCCAGCGGTCGCCGGCGTCCTCGGTCGCCCAGAGGTTGCCGGTCGTGCTGCCCATCAGCAGCCGCTGGCCGTCGTCATGCGCGGCCAGCCCGTGGCGGTAGATCAGGTCGTAGCAATGCGATTGCGGCAAGCCTTGCCGCAGCGTCTCGAAAGTCTTTCCGCCATCGCGCGTGCGATTGACCACCAGCGCGCCGTCCACCGGCAACCGCTTCTCGTCCTTCACGCCGGGCACGAACCACGCGGTGTCGGCATCGCCCGCATGGGCGGCGACCGCGAAGCCGAAGCCGGACAGCGGCGGCTTGATCTCCCCCCAATGCGCGCCCCCGTCCACCGAGCGCCACACCCCGTTGTGGTGCTGGCACCAGAGCACGTCCGGGTCCGCCGCGCTGGCGACGATGCGATGCGGATCCTGCGTGTTCTCCTCGCCCTGCTGCTCCGGCGGCATGAAGTCGGCCCGCATGCCCTTGGCGCTGATGCGCCAGGTCGCGCCGCCGTCCTCGCTGCGCCAGGCGCCGCCGCAGGAGATGCCCAGCAGCAGCCGCCTGGGATCGCGCGGATCGACGTTGATCGAATGGATGCCCGGCGCGTCGTAGCCGCCGCCGAACCAGCCCAGCCGCTCGGGCATGTGCCAGAGCGCGTCGATCAGTCGCCAGGTTTCGCCCTGGTCGTCGCTGACGAACAGCGCGCCCGGGATCGTGCCGGCCCAGAGCCGGCCGTCGCCGCCGCGCTCCAGCGCCCAGATCTGCTGCAGCTTCCAGGCCGGCCCCTCAGCGCCCTCCGGCTGCTCGGGAAAGGCCGGCGCGGCTAGTTCCCGCCAGGTGGCGCCGCCGTCGTCCGACGCCTGCAGCTTGCAGCCGAAATGGCCGAGGTTCAGCGCCGCGAACATGCGCCCTCCTCCTACCGGCGGGGGCAACACCATGCTGACGGGATCCCCCATGAAGCTGTGGCGCCCGATCGACCAACCGCCCAAGGCGGGGTCGTGTCGAAGTTCGAACAGGCCCTTGCGCGTGGCGGCCCAGGCGGTGGTGATCATCGGTGTCTCCTTGCGATGGCTGGCGTCACCCGTGACGACGTTCGAGCGGCGCGGTTTTCGACAGCGGCGCGTCCGCGGCTCCTGGGGCTATCCCCCGGACAGGGCCTGCAGCACGTAGACCTTGGACTGCGCGGTCAGCGCGTCCGTCAGCCCGAGGCGGTCCTGGGCGCGGTGGCCATCGATGAAGACGGCCACATGGGTGCGCAGATGGCCCTGGTCGTCCAGGATGTAGCCGCGCAGGCGGGGATTCCGGTCGAAGGCCCGGGCCAGCGCCTCGCCCAGTGTGCGGGCGTCGCAGTCCAGCTTCGGCGTATCGACGTAGCGGTGCAGTTGGGCGGTGAATTCGACGTGGGCCATGGTCGGCGATCCTGCGACGAAGCGGGTCGCAAGAAAAGAGGGGCGACCAGGGACGACGAACGGGCGCTCGTCCCTTCGACAACGCGGGCCGGTGGGCTTGGGCAGAATCGCGGGCCCTCCCGGCCAGCCCGCCATGACCAACGACACCTCGACCCTCACCGACCGCGCCCATGCCCGCACCGGCATGCTCTACGCCGCGCTCGCCTACATCGCCTGGGGCCTGTTCCCGCTGTACTTCAAGCGCCTGAGCGAGGTGAACGCGCTCGAGGTCATCGCGCATCGGACGGTCTGGTCGCTGGTGTTCGTGGCGCTGGTGCTGGCCGGCCTGCGGCGCTGGGCATGGCTGCGACCGGTGCTGCGATCGCCGCGGCTGCTCGCGACCTGCGCGCTGTCGGCGCTGCTGCTGTCGAGCAACTGGCTGGTGTACGTGTGGGCGGTGCAGCACGGCCATGTGGTCGAGGCCAGCCTGGGCTACTTCATCAACCCGCTGGTCAACGTGATGTTGGGATTCGTGTTCCTGCGCGAGCGGCTGCGGCCGGTGCAATGGCTGGCGATCGGCCTGGCCGCGGCCGGCGTGGTCTGGCTGACGGTGACCGCGGGGCGGCTGCCGTGGATTGCGCTGGTGCTCGCGCTGAGCTTCGGTTTCTACAGGCTGATGCGCAAGACGGCGCAGCTGGGCGCGCTGGAGGGGCTGACGCTGGAGACGCTGATCCTGTCGCCCTTCGCCGCCGGGGCGCTGATCTACTGGACGGTGCAGGGCAGCAGCGCCTTTGCCAGCGGCGATGCCGGCCAGGCGGCCTGGCTGCTGCTGGCCGGACCGCTCACCGCCATCCCGCTGCTGCTGTTCGCCGCCGGCGCGCGGCGCATCACGCTGACGACCCTCGGACTGGTGCAATACCTGTCGCCGACGATCCAGTTCCTGCTGGGCGTGTGGCTCTATCACGAGCCGCTCGCGGGCGCGCGGCTGGTGGGCTTCGTGCTGATCTGGTCGGCGCTCGCGGTCTACAGCGCGGAGAGCCTGTGGCGGAGTCGGCGCTAGGCCACGGCCGCTGGCTGGCTCACCCTCA
Source organism: Roseateles sp. 22389 (assembly GCF_052044995.1). Taxonomy (NCBI): domain Bacteria; kingdom Pseudomonadati; phylum Pseudomonadota; class Betaproteobacteria; order Burkholderiales; family Sphaerotilaceae; genus Roseateles; species Roseateles sp. 22389. The sequence continues at coordinate 238,484 of NZ_JBQEOF010000007.1, read as the reverse complement.
AACGACTGACGCCCCGTCAGGGGCGTCAGCAGAGAGACAGCGGTTCGCTCGTCAGTTGCGGATCAGATGATCGAACGCGCTGAGCGCGGCCTTCGCGCCGTCGCCGGCGGCGATGATGATCTGCTTGTACGGCACCGTCGTCGCATCACCCGCCGCGAACACGCCCGGCACCGAGGTCTGGCCCTTGGCGTCGACGATGATCTCGCCGTGCTTGGACAGCTCCACCGTGCCGCGCAGCCACTCGGTGTTGGGCACCAGGCCGATCTGCACGAACACGCCCTCCAGCTCGATCCGCCGGGCCTCGCCGGTGGCGCGATCGGTGTAGTTCAGGCCGTCGAGCTTGCCGGCCGTGCCGGTGAACTCGGTCGTCTGCGCCTGCGTCAGGATCACCACGTTGGGCAGGCTTTCCAGCTTCTTGACCAGCACCGCATCGGCGCGCAGCGCGTCGCCGAATTCCAGCAGCGTCACGTGGGACACGATGCCAGCCAGGTCGATCGCCGCCTCGACGCCGGAGTTGCCGCCGCCGATCACCGCCACCCGCTTGCCCTTGAACAGCGGACCGTCACAGTGCGGGCAGTAGGCCACGCCCTTGTTCTTGTATTCCTGCTCGCCGGGCACGTTGACATTGCGCCAGCGCGCGCCCGTGGAAATGATGACCGTCCTGCTCTTGAGCGACCCGCCATTGGCCAGTTGCACCTCGACCAGGCCGCCCGGCGTCGTCGCCGGCACCAGCTTGTCGGCGCGCTGCAGGTTCATCACGTCGACGCCGTAATCCTTGACGTGCGACTCCAGCGCCATCGAGAACTTCGGGCCGTCGGTCGACAGCACGGAGATGTAGTTTTCGATCGCCAGCGTGTCGTTGACCTGGCCGCCGAAGCGCTCGGCCGCGATGCCGGTGCGGATGCCCTTGCGGGCGGCGTACACCGCCGCCGCGGCACCGGCCGGGCCGCCGCCGACGATCAGCACGTCGTACGGGTCCTTGGCCGACAGCTTGGCGGCGTCCTTGGCCGCCGCGCCGGTGTCCAGCTTCGCGGCGATCTCCTCGACCGTCATGCGGCCCGAGCCGAATTCCTGGCCGTTCAGGTAGACCGTCGGGACGGCCATGATCTCGCGGGCATTGACCTCGTCCTGGAACAGCGCGCCGTCGACGATCACCGTCTTGATGCGCGGATTCAGTACCGACATCAGCGACAGCGCCTGCACGACGTCCGGGCAGTTGTGGCAGGTCAGGGACATGTAGACCTCGAAGGCGTAGTCGCCGTCCAGGCCCTGGATCTGGTCGATCACGGACTGCTCGACCTTGGGCGGGTGGCCGCCGGTCCACAGCAGCGCCAGCACCAGCGAGGTGAACTCATGGCCCAGCGGGATGCCGGCGAAGCGCAGGCTCTGCTCGGTGCCCGTGCGCTTGAGGCTGAACGAGGGCTTGCGCGCATCGTTGCCGTCCAGGCGCAGCGTGATCTTGTCGGACATCGCGGCGATGTCCTGAAGCAGTTGCTTCAGCTCGGCGGAGCTCGCGGAGTCGCTCAAGGAGGCTTCGATCTCGAACGGCAGCGTCACCCGCTCCAGGTAGGCCTTGAGCTGCGCCTTCAGGTTGTCGTCCAACATCGTTGCTTCCTTTCAAATTGCTTCAAGCGACTTCGAGAACTGGCCCCCCTTGCAGGTTGAAGGGGCGGCCGAACGCCGTCCCGCGGACCGACGGGGTCCACGAGCGACGCTTCTGCAGTGAGGGGGAGAGGACAGTCCTCATCCGGGTCACCGGTCGGGGGAAGGTCCTTCCTCGGAAGGACGCTTCACCCCTGTGGGCGAGATCCTCAGATCTTGCCGACCAGGTCCAGCGACGGGGCGATGGTCTTGTCGCCTTCGTTCCACTTAGCCGGGCAGACCTGGCCCGGGTTCTTGGCAACGTACTGGGCAGCCTTGAGCTTGCGCAGGGTCTCCTTGACGTCGCGGGCGATGGCGTTGTCATGCACTTCCAGGGTCTTGATCACGCCTTCCGGGTTGATCACGAAGGTGCCGCGCAGCGCCAGGCCTTCTTCCGGGATGTGCACGCCGAAGGCGTTGGTCAGCGCGTGGGTCGGGTCGCCGACCAGCGGGAACTTGGCCTTGCCGACGGCCGGCGAGGTCTCGTGCCACACCTTGTGCGAGAAGTGCGTGTCGGTGGTGACGATGTAGACCTCAGCGCCCAGCTTCTGGAACTCGCCATAGTTGTCGGCGGCGTCTTCGACTTCGGTCGGGCAGTTGAAGGTGAAGGCGGCCGGCATGAAGATCAGCACGGACCACTTGCCCTTGAGCGACTCTTCCGTGACCTCGATGAACTTGCCGTTGTGGAACGCTTGGGCCTTGAAGGGTTGGACTTGGGTGTTGATCAGGGACATTGCTTGGTCTCTCGAGTCAGGGTTGATGGGATGGACGGAATGATAGGGGGCCGCTGCTATCGACGGGGTTGAATTCCCCAATGCAGCCTATTGCCAATCCCTATTGAGCCAAACTATCAAAAAAGCTTTGTGCGATAGCAAAAGCGTCATACGGCAGTCACGCGGCAGGGGCCGCGTCTGCCGATCCGATCGACCGAAGGGCTTACAGCGCCTCGAGCGCCAGCAGTTCCTCGACCGTCTGGCGGCGGCGGATCAGGCGGTCGGAGTCGCCGTCCACCAGCACCTCGGCGATCAGCGGCCGGCTGTTGTAGTTGCTGGACATCGACGCGCCGTACGCGCCGGTGTCGTGGATGACCAGCAGGTCGCCGACCTGCGCTTGCGGCAATTCCCGCGCCAGCACCACCCCGCCCTCGGCCTGGGTGAAGACGTCACCCGACTCGCACAGCGGTCCGGCGACGACCGTCGGCCGCACCGGCCGGTCCTGACCGTCGGCGGCAAGCAGGCTCATCGCGTGGTAGCTGCCATACATCGCCGGGCGCATCAGTTCATTGAAGCCGGCATCCACCAGCAGGAAGTGCTGGCGGCCCTGGGTCTTCACGGCGCGCACCTCGGCGAGCAGCACCCCCGATTCGGCGACCAGGTAGCGGCCCGGTTCCAGTTCGAGCGCCAGGCGATGGCCGATGACGTTTTCGGCTTCCTTGCGGGCGGCATCCCACAAGCTGAAGTAATGGGCGGTATCGATCGGCTCGCCACCCGCCTGATAGGGGATGGAAAGCCCCCCTCCGGCGGAGATCGCCTGCAGGTCCTGGCCGGCGGCCCGAACGACCCGCACCAGTTCGACCATGGCGCCGCACACGCGGCCCAGATGCGCGTAGTCCACACCGGAGCCGATGTGCATGTGCAGGCCGATCAGCGTGAGCCCGCGCCGTGCGATGACGGCCAGTGCCTCGCCCAGCTGCTCATGCCAGATGCCGTGCTTGCTGTGCTCGCCGCCGGTGTTGGTCTTGTTGCTGTGGCCATGGCCGAAGCCCGGATTCAGGCGAAGCCACACCGGGTGACCGGGCGAGACTTCGCCAAGCTGCTCCAGCATGTCGATCGAACCGGCATTGACCGGGACGCGATGCGCCACGACGGTCGCCAGCGTCTCGCGGTCGAGCAGGTCGGCGGTGAACACGATGTCCGAGTGGACCGCGTCCGCGCCAGTGCCCACGGTGTAGCCGGCGGCCAGCGCGCGCAGCACCTCGCCGCGCGACACCGAATCCACCTTCACGCCCTGCTCCCGCATCAGCCGCAGGATGTGGGTGTTGGAGCAGGCCTTCTGCGCGAAGCGGACGGTGTCGAAGCCCTTCAGCGCAGCGATGCGCTCACGGATGACCGCCGCGTCGTACACCCAAAGCGGCGTGCCATGGCGGGCAGCGAGCGCGCGCAGCTGTTGTTGGCGGGCGGGGGTGAGGACTTGCGGCATCTCGGCGTTCCTTTGGGGGATGTGTTCAGACTGCCGCAAGCATCGTCGCCTCGGATCATTCAATCAAATGCTTTGTTTTCCTTGTCTGATTCATTCCTGATATGGACTGATATGCTGGGCCGATGCCGTTCCCGATCACGCATCGTCATATCGAAGTCTTCCGCGCCGTCATGACCGCCGGCAGCGTCACCGGCGCGGCGCAACTGCTCTTCACCTCCCAACCCACGGTGAGCCGCGACCTGGCGCGCATGGAGTCGCTGCTGGGTTACGTCCTCTTCGACCGCGCGCCCGGCCGACTGCGGCCCACCGCGCGGGCGATGGCGCTGTTCGACGAGGTCCAGCGCGCCTATCAGGGCCTGGACCAGGTGGTCGCGCGCGCGCAGGCGCTGGGACGGGCCGAGGACGAACGGCTGCAGGTGCTGACGCTCCCGGCGCTGGCGCATGCGATGCTGCCCGCCGCGAGCGCCGACTGGGCGAGTCGCCATCCGCAGGCCGGCTTGACGCTGACGCCGCAGGAGTCCCCGCTGCTCGAGGAATGGATGGCGGCGCAGCGCTTCGACATCGGCCTGAGCGAGGTCTCCGCGACCGTGCCCGGCACGCGCAGCGAGACGCTGGCGGAACTCGACGAGGTCTGCGTGCTGCCGGCGGGCCATCGCCTGCTCGAACGCGCGGTGCTGACGCCGCGGGACTTCGACGGTGAGCGCTTCGTCAGCCTGTCGTCGGAGGATCCCTATCGCCGCCAGTTCGACGCGATCTTCGCGACCGCCGGCGTCCAGCGCCGACTGCAACTGGAGACGCACAGCGCGATCGCCGTCTGCGCGCTGGTCCAGGAGAACCTGGGAATCGCGCTCGTGAATCCGTTGACGGCGCGCGCCTGCGCCGGACCGGGACTGCACATCCGACCGCTCTCGGTCTCGGTGCCCTTCCGCATCCAGGCCCTGTGGGCGCTGCACCGTCCCGGCCACGCGCTGGCGCAGGACTTCATCGACGCGGTGAAGCGCGCCCTCGCGCCCGCCATCGCCGCGCAAGCCACCGACGGCGCCAAACGACAACGGCGCTGACCGCAAGGCCAGCGCCGTTCAGGGGGATGGATTCGAGATAGTCAGCCGGTCCACTCGAAGGACCGGCCCGCCTCAGCGGCGGATCACTGATTGGCGACGGACCGCAGCACCGGCGCGGCTGCCGGCATCGACAGGAAACGCGCGCGGATCGACTGCTCGATGCCCGCCGCGTCCAAGCCGCACTGGGCCATCAGCTTGCCGGGCTCGCCGTGCTCCACGTACTCGTCGGGCAGACCCAGCTGCAGCACCGGCACCGCCAGGCCTTCCGCCTGCAGCGCTTCCAGCACCGCGCTGCCGGCACCGCCCATGACGCAACCGTCCTCGACGGTCACCAGGGCATCGTGCGTGCGGGCCAGTTCCTTGACGAGCTGGACGTCCAGCGGCTTCACGAAGCGCATGTTGGCGACGCTCGCGTCCAGCGCCTCGGCCGCCTTCAGCGCCGGGTGCAGCAGCGTGCCGAAGGCCAGGATCGCCACGCGCGGCGCGGCGCGGCTGGCGGTCTGCGGCAGCGACGACTGACGACGCATCTCGCCCTTGCCCCAGGGCAAGGCGACCATGTCCTTCTTGATCTCGGCGCCGATGCCGGCACCGCGCGGGTAGCGGACCGTCACCGGGCCGTCGTGCAGGTGACCGGTGTACAAGGCCTGGCGGCACTCGTTCTCATCCGACGGCGTGATCACGCTCATGTTCGGAATGCAGCGCGTGAAGGCGATGTCGTAGTTGCCGGCATGCGTCGCGCCGTCGGCGCCGACCAGGCCCGCGCGGTCGAGCGCGAACAGCACCGGCAGGTTCTGCAGCGCCACGTCGTGGACCAGTTGGTCGTAGCCGCGCTGCAGGAAGGTCGAGTAGATCGCCACCACCGGCCGCAGGCCCTCACAGGCCAGGCCACCGGCGAAGGTGATCGCGTGCTGCTCGGCGATGCCGACGTCGTAGTAGCGCGTCGGGAAGCGCTTGTGGAACTCGACCATGCCCGAGCCCTCGCGCATCGCCGGCGTGATGCCGACCAGCGTCGGATCGGCCTCGGCCATGTCGCAGAGCCAGTCGCCGAAGACCTGGGTGAAGGTCTTCTTTGCCGGCGTGGTGGACGGCTTGATGCCTTCGGCCGGGTTGAAGGGCGTGGGGCCGTGGTACTTGACCGGGTCGGCCTCGGCCAGCTTGTAGCCCTGGCCCTTGCGCGTGACCAGGTGCAGGAACTGCGGGCCCTTCTTGTCGCGCAGGTTCTCCAGCGTGGGGATCAGCGCGTCCAGGTCGTGGCCGTCGATCGGGCCGACATAGTTGAAGCCGAATTCCTCGAAGATCGTGCCGGGCACGAACATGCCCTTGGTGTGCTCCTCGAAGCGGCGCGCGAATTCATACAGCGGCGTGTGCTTGAGCACCGACTTCGCGCCCTCGCGCGCGGCGGCGTAGAACTTGCCGCTCATCAGCCGGGTGAAGTACTTGTTGAGCGCGCCCACCGGCGGGCTGATCGACATGTCGTTGTCGTTCAGGATCACCAGCACGTCGCCCAGCAGGCCGCCATGGGCGACGCCGGCGTTGTTCAGCGCCTCGAAGGCCATGCCGGCGGTCATCGCGCCGTCGCCGATGATCGCCACCACGCGGCGCGACTCGCCCTTGAGCTTGGCGCCCATCGCCATGCCGTGCGCGGCCGAGATCGAGGTGCTCGAGTGCGCCGTACCGAAGGTGTCGTACTCGCTCTCGTCGCGGCGCGGGAAACCGGAAATGCCGCCTTGCTGGCGCAGCGTGGCCATCGCGTCACGGCGGCCGGTGAGGATCTTGTGCGGGTAGGTCTGGTGACCCACGTCCCACACCAGCCGGTCGCGCGGCGTGTCGTAGACGTAATGCAGCGCGATCGTCATCTCGACGGTGCCGAGGTTCGACGACAGGTGGCCGCCGGTCTTGGACACGCTGTTCAGGATGTGCGCGCGGACCTCGTCCGCCAGTTGCGGCAACTGGCTGCGCGACAGGCGCCGCAGGTCCGCGGGGCTGTCGATCGCGCCGAGCAGCGTCTGCGAAGCCGTCGCGGTGGTGGTGTTCTCGCTCATGGCCTGGCCTCTCTCTCGCCGGTTCAGTTGTCGCGCTCGACCACCTTGTCAGCCAGCAGGCTGAGCCAGGCGGTGTCGGCCAGGCCGCTGGCGGCGAGGGCCTGATGGGCCTCGTCGCGCAGGCGCAGCGCATAGGCGCGGGCGGGCTCCAGGCCCAGCACGCTGACGTAGGTCGGCTTGTTGTTGTCCTGATCCTTGCCGGCGGTCTTGCCGAGCACGTCGCTGTCCTGGGTGACGTCCAGGATGTCGTCGACGACCTGGAAGGCCAGGCCGATCGCGGCGCCGTAGCGGCTCAGCGCCTCCCATGCGGCGGGGGGCAGGTCGCCGCTCGCCGCGCCCATCAGGACGCTGGCCTGCAGCAGCACGCCGGTCTTGCGGCGGTGCATGTCGCGCAGCGCGGCCTCGTCCAGCGGCTTGCCGATGCTGGCCAGGTCGATCGCCTGGCCGCCGGCCATGCCGTCATAGCCGCTGGCGCGCGCCAGCAGGCGGCAGAGCTTGGCCTGCAGCGCGGGCGCGAGGCCCTCGTCCGGCGTCAGCACGTCGAAGGCCAGCGCCTGCATCGCGTCACCGGCCAGCATGGCCTGCGCCTCGCCGTACTGCACATGCAGCGTCGGCTTGCCGCGGCGCAGCACGTCGTTGTCCATGCAGGGCATGTCGTCGTGCGCCAGCGAATAGGCATGGATCAGTTCCACCGCGCAGGCCGCGCGCAACGCCGCCTCGCGCTGCCCGCCGACGGCTTCCGCCGCGGCCAGCACCAGCAGCGGACGCAGGCGCTTGCCGGCGCCCAGCACCGCGTAGCGCATGGCCTCACCGAGGCCGGCCGGGGCGCCCGCTGGCACCCAGGCCTCCAGCGCCTGCTCGACTTCCTCAAGCGACTGCTTCACCCAACGTTCGAAGACACCGGCATCCAATTACTCTTCTCCCCAAGCCTGCGCGCCGCCACCTTCGATGACCTGTACTTGTTGTTCGACGGCCTGGAGCCGCGCGCGGCAGTAGTTGAGCAATGCGGCCCCCCGCTGGTAACTGGCCAGTAACTGGTCCAGCGGCAGTTGACCGGCCTCCATGGCCTGCACCAGACGTTCCAACTCCTCGACCGCCAGTTCATAACTGGCGGGCTCCTGCTCCTGGGACGTGGGCGGCGCCGACTTGGCGCTGGCGGAAGGCTTGCTCATTTCAAAACGCGAAAAGGCCGATTGTAAGCACCGGCACTCCCCCGCCCGGGGTCCGACTGTCGGGGGATGTGAATCGAGCGCCACAGGCGTCAGCGGGTGTTTCCGGGTGACGGACCGCTGCGTCGGCCTCCGGCCTCCCCCTGAAGGGGCGGTCCGGGTACAATCACCGGTTCCTTTGCCTGCTCCGTTGTCCCCCAAGGGGCCCGGCAGTCATCGGGGCGACTTCCCGGCCGGGGCCCCAACCGCGTTCGCTCGCGGCGCCGCGCGGCCATCGCCCCCGAGCTCCGGCAGCGTCCGGCGTTGTTTCACTCAGTCCCACATGCCGGCCCGTCCAATCTGGGGGGCGGCCGGTCACGGTTGACATTGGTGTCTTGGAGACCCTCTTGGATCATGTCCGACCTGAGCATCCCTCTCAGCCCGCTTGAACGCAGCACGGCCCCCAGCCACCTCCAGCTGCCTGTCACCTCCTACTTCGACGAGGACCTGTTCCGCCGCGAACAGGAACTGATCTTCCAGCACGGTCCCCGCTACCTCGGCCATGCGCTGGCCGTGCCCGAGGTCGGCGACTACTACGCCCTGCCGCAGGAAGGCGAAGGTCGGGCGATCGTGCGCGGCCCGCAGGGCTTGGAGCTGATCTCCAACGTCTGCCGCCACCGCCAGGCGGTGATGCTGCGCGGCCGTGGCAACACGCGCAGCCACATCGTCTGCCCGCTGCACCGCTGGACCTACGACCTCAAGGGCGAGCTCGTCGGCGCGCCCCACTTCAAGCAGGACCCCTGCCTGCACCTGAACCGCTACAAGATCCGCGAGTGGAACGGCCTGCTGTTCGAGGACAACGGCCGGGACATCGCGGCCGACCTGGCCCGGCTTGGCCCGCGCGGCGCACTGGACTTCAGCGGCTACCAGCTCGACAAGGTCCATGTCCACGAATGCGACTACAACTGGAAGACCTTCATCGAGGTCTACCTGGAGGACTACCACGTCGGCCCATTCCACCCGGGGCTGGGCCAGTTCGTCGCCTGCGACGACCTGGCGTGGGAGTTCGGTCGCGACTATTCGGTGCAGACGGTCGGCGTCAACAAGGCGCTGGAAAAGCCGGGCTCCGCGGTCTACGCCAAGTGGCATGAGCAGGTGCTGGGCTTCTCGGGCGGGCAGTCGCCCGACCAGGGCGCGATCTGGCTGACCTACTACCCCAACATCATGGTGGAGTGGTACCCCAACGTGCTGGTGGTCTCGACGCTGTTCCCCAAGGGCGCGCAGAAGACCACCAACATCGTGGAGTTCTATTACCCCGAGGAAATCGTCGCCTTCGAGCGCGACTTCGTCGAAGCCCAGCAGGCGGCCTACATGGAAACCTGCGTCGAGGACGACGAGATCGCGCTGCGCATGGACGCCGGCCGCAAGGCGTTGATGGAGCGGGGTGACAACGAGGTTGGCCCGTACCAGACGCCGATGGAGGACGGCATGAAGCACTTCCACGAGTGGTACCGGGCGCTGATGAAGCGCTGATCGGTCCCCGCCCCGTCCCCACCCGCATCGCCCCCCGGTGCGCACAACGCCCCACTCTTGCGGGGCGTTCGCTTTTGCGGGTCCCCACAACAGGGCGGGCCGGCCTTCGGCGCGAGAATCCCCCGCATGTCTGCACCCCTTCTGATGGTGTTGGCGACCTTGCTGTTCGCCACCATGGGCGTCTGCGTCAAGCTGGCCTCGGCCTACTACGGCGCCGGCGAGATCGTCATGTACCGCGGCCTGGTCGGCACGCTGTTCCTGTTCGCGATGACGCGGGTCAAGGGGCTGTCGCTGAAGACCACCGTGCCGGCGATGCACTTCTGGCGCAGCCTGTCGGGCGTGATCGCGCTGTCGCTGTGGTTCTTCGCGATCAGCAAGCTGCCGCTGGCCACCGCGATGACGCTCAACTACATGTCGTCGGTGTGGATGGCGCTGTTCCTGATCGGCGGGGCGGTGCTGATGGGCGCGGCCAAGGTCGATCCCCGGCTGATCATCACGGTGCTGCTGGGCTTCCTTGGCGTCGGCCTGGTGCTGCAGCCGGCGATGGAGGACCAGCAGGTCTGGCACGGCCTGGCGGGCCTGGCGTCCGGCATGCTGTCGGCGATGGCCTACCTGCAGGTGACGTCGCTGGGCCGCGCCGGCGAGCCCGAGTACCGCATCGTCTTCTACTTCTCGATGGGCGGCGTGGTCGCGGGTGCCCTGACGACCATCGCCTCGCACGGCGGCTGGCATGGCCACACCTGGACCGGCGCGGCGCTGCTGCTGGCCGTCGGCGTGCTGGCCACGGCGGCACAGCTGCTGATGACGCGCGCCTACGGCACCGGCAAGCCGCTGGTGAACGCGTCGCTCCAATACCTGGGCATCGTGTTCTCGGCGTTGTATGGTGTGCTCCTTTTCGGCGACCGGCTGGGCCTGGCCTCCTGGATCGGCATCCTGCTGATCGTGGGCGCGGGCCTGGGGGCGACGCTGCTGCGCGCCCGGAACACCCCCAAGGACGCCCAGCACTCGGTCCAGGAATCCTGAAGCGCCATGACGACCTCCGCGACGACCCCGACCAGCTCCGCGACGATCTCCACCCCCACCCGGCCCGACGGCCTGATCTCCGCCGGGCAACTGCAGGCGCTGATGGCGTCCGGTGCGCCGCCGCTGGTCGTCGATGTCCGCTTCGACCTGGCCGACACCTCGGCCGGCGAGCGCGCCTACGCCGCCGGCCACATTCCTGGCGCCTTCTACCTCCACCTGGACCGCGACCTCAGCGGCGCGAAGCAGGACGCCTTCGGCGTTTTCCGCGGCCGCCATCCGCTGCCGGACCGGGCCGCCTTCGCCGCCCTGTTGGGGGAGCTGGGCCTGCGTTCGGGCCGAACCCTGGTGGCCTACGACGCGGCCGACGGCATGTACGGCGCGCGCGTCTGGTGGATGCTGCGCTGGCTGGGCCATGCGGACGTCGCGGTGCTGGACGGGGGCTTCGCGGCCTGGCAACAGGCGGGGGGCGCGGTGAGCACCGACCTGCCCACCGCCACGGCCGGCGCCTTCACGCCGGGCGCCCCGCTCGAGGAACCGCTCAGCGCGCAGGACCTGCTCGGCCAGCTCGGCAAGGTCCGGCTGATCGATGCCCGCGCCGGTGAGCGCTTTCGCGGCGAGGTCGAGCCGCTCGACACCCAGGCCGGCCACATCCCGGGCGCGACGAACCGCTTCTTCAAGTCCAACCTGAGCGCCGACGGCCGGTTCAAGGCGCCGGCGCTGCTGCGCGAGGAGTTCGCGGCGCTGCTCGGCCCCCAAGGGGCGGACGCGACCGTGCACCAGTGCGGGTCGGGCGTGACGGCCTGCCACAACCTGCTGGCGATGCACCATGCCGGGCTGTCCGGCAGCCGGCTCTATCCCGGTTCCTGGAGCGAGTGGAGTGCCAATCCGCGTTTCCCGCTGGCGAAAGGCTGACGGACGGCCCTTATTGACAACGCGCATGGTGCGAGCACCATGGGAAGCTCAGACTGCGACGGCAAGCCCTGACCCCACTTCGGTGGGGGACGGCCACCCAGCCCACCCGCTCGTTTGAAGGAGGCCCGCCATGTTCCAGCGCATCCTGATCCCCACCGACGGCTCCGACATCACCGCCAAGGCGATCGATACCGCCGTCAAGCTCGCGAAGTTCCACGGCGCCAAGCTGTTCGCCATCAGCGTCAAGGAACCCTTCCCCTACAGCGCCGTGTCGGAGATGCAACCGACGCCGCCGCAGGAGTTCTTCGACGCCCAGGAGCGCATCGCGCAGGAACGCCTCGGACAGGTGCTGGCGCTGGCGCGCGGCCAGGGCCTGGAGATCGAGGCCCACAGCGTGGAGGCGCTGCATCCCTGGGAAGCCATCATCGAGCACGCCAAGCGCGTCGATGCCGACCTGCTGGTGATGGCCACGCACGGGCGGCGCGGGCTGCAGGCGCTGCTGCTCGGCAGCGAGACGCAGAAGGTGCTGACCCACTGCGCCTTCCCGGTGCTGGTGGTGCACGGCGAGGGAGCGTCGCCGTCCCCGTAGGCGCCCGCCCCTGGTCATCACATGACCGCAGCGCCCTCCCGGGCGCTGCCGGCCGGCTTCAGTGGGAGTGCTTCCCGCCCACGACGATCAGCACGAAGACGATGCCCACGCCCAGCCACAGCAGCTGCAGCGCGGTGTCCTTCCAGGGCAGCCGGCGCTGAAGCTGCGGGATCAGATCGGCGACCGAGACATAAACGAAGCTGCTGGACGCCGCCACCAGCAGGTAGGGGAACAGCTGCTGCCACGGCCCGACGATGTAGTAGCCGACCAGCCCGCCGACCACCGCCGCCATGCCGGACACCGCATTGAAGAACAGCGCCTTCTTGCGCGAGAACCCCGCGTTCAGCAGCACGATGTAGTCGCCGACCTCCTGCGGGATCTCATGCGCCACGATCGCCATCGCGGTGACCCAGCCCAGATGGTGATCCGCGAGGAACGCGGCCGCGATGATGATCCCGTCGCAGAAGTTGTGGATCGAATCCCCCACCAGCACCGACAACCCGCCCCGCCCGGCCTGTTCCCGGTCGAAGTGGTGATGGTGGTGGTGCCCGTCCCCCTCATGGTGGTGGGTGTGGCGGTAGAGCTCGGCCTTCTCCAGCAGGAAGAAGAACATCAGCCCGCCCAGCAGCGCCAGGAAGAGGTTGTGGGGGTCGGCACCGCTTTCGAAGGCCTCCGGCAGCACATGCAGCAGCGCGGTCGACAGGAGCACGCCGGTGGACAGGCTCACCAGGTGCTTCACGATGCGGCTCAGCAGGCCGACCGTCAGCATCGCCGCGATCGTCACGGAGGCCAGACCGCCAGCGAAGGTCACCAGCAGGATGTAGGTCAGGGTCATGGATAAAAAAGGCGCACCACGTGGGGTGCGCCGGATGGGGTTCCGAAAATTGTCTCAGAGTCGTCAAGCCCCCCTTGCGCCGGGGACGTTCACACCCCGTGCTGCTTGAACCAGGCCTGGCAGCGCGCCCATCCGTCCTTGGCGGGATCGGGCCGGTAGCTGGGGCGGTAATCGGCGTGGAAGGCGTGGCCGGCGTCGGGGTAGACGACGAACTCGCTGGCCTTGGCCGCCGCGCTGCCTTGTTTGAGCGCCTCCTGCATCGCGGCGACGGTCGAGACCGGGATGCCGTTGTCCTGCGCACCGTACAAGCCCAGCACCGGGGCGTGCAGCTGGGCCGCGACGTCGATCGGGTGCTTCGGCGTCATCGCATTGGTCTGGCCCTGCAGGCGGCCGTACCACGCCACGCCCGCCTTCAGCTCGCGGCTGTGGGCGGCGTACAGCCAGACGATCCGGCCGCCCCAGCAAAAGCCGGTGATCCCCAGCTTGGAGGTGTTGCCGCCCATTCCCTTCGCCCAGGCCACCGCCGCGTCCAGGTCGTTCAGGACCTGCGCGTCAGGCGTGCGCTGGATGATCTCGGTCTGCAGCTTGGCGATGTCCGAATAAACCTTCGCATCGCCTTGACGCGCGAACAGGTCGGGCGCGACCGCCAGGTAGCCCAGCTTGGCGAAGCGGCGCGCGACGTCGGCGATGTGCTCGTGCACGCCGAAGATCTCGCTGACCACCAGCACCACCGGCGCCTGCTTCTTGCCCGCCGGCTGCGCGACATAGGCCGGCATCTTGAAGTCACCGACCGGGATGCTGACCGGACCGGCATCCAGGCCCTGCGCGTCGGTGGTGATCGTCTGCGCCGTCACCGGCAGCACCGCCGCGGCGAAGCCACTGCCCACCGCGGTGCCGACGAAGGCGCGGCGGCTGAAACCCCGGCCCGGCGCCAGCGTGTCGATGTCGTCGCGGATCGCGTCGGCGAGGTCAGGGGACAGGCCGGCGGCATCGGCGCGGGAGTCGGAATTCGTCATCTGCAGCTCCTCGTGGGGAATGCGGGGTGGAATGGATCCGAAGGTTCCGGACGGAACGCCGGATGCTATCCCGGTCGGCCGCCGGGCACCGGACCACGGCGTCGCGACAGCACGATGAAAGCACTTCGTTCCCGGCGGGCGGGCCAAAGACCGCGACAATCGCGCCCCATGACGCAAGCGCAAGTTCCTCCGATCCTGGCCGCCATCGACATGGGCTCCAACAGCTTCCGGCTCGAGCTGGCCCAGCTGCAGCACGGGCACTACCGCCGGCTGGACTACCTGAAGGAAACGGTGCGGCTGGGCGCGGGCCTGGATGCGATGAGCATGCTGACCGAAGAAGCGGCGCAGCGCGGCCTGGACTGCCTGCGGCGCTTCGCCGAACGGCTCGCCGACCTGCCCGGCCGCCAGGTGCGCGCGGTGGCGACGCAGACGCTGCGTGAGGCGCGTAACCGCAACGCCTTCCTGGCGCGGGCGCAGGAGGTGCTGGGCCATCCGATCGAAGTCATCTCGGGCCGCGAGGAAGCGCGCCTGATCTACGCGGGCGTGGCGCGGCTGCAGACCGCGGAGGACCCGCGCCTGGTCATCGACATCGGCGGCCGATCCACCGAGATGATCCTGGGCCGCGGGCCGCAGCCGCTGGCCGCCGAGTCCTTCCAGATCGGCAGCGTCAGCCTCTCGATGCGCTTCTTCCCCGACGGCCGCTTCACCGCCGAGGCCTTCCGCGCCGCGCAGGTCGCCGCAGGCGCCGAGCTCGAGGAAGCCATCACCCAGTTCTCCCGCCAGGCCGCGCAGCCGCGCTGGAAGCAGGCCCTGGGCTCGTCGGGCACCGTCGGCGCGGTGGCCCAGATCCTTGCGGCCAACAACGTCAGCCCCGACGGCTCCATCACCCTCGACGGCCTGCGCTGGTGCATCGAGCAGTGCCTGCTCGCCGGGCGCATCGACGCGCTCAAGCTGCCCGGCCTCAAGGACGACCGGCGCGCCGTCGTCGGCGGCGGACTCTGCATCCTCTACACGCTGCTCACCCACTTCGACATCGAGCGCCTCTACCCCGCCAAGGGCGCGCTGCGCCAGGGCGTCATCTTCGACCTCGCCGAGCGCCTCGACCCCCGCCTGCTCGCCGCCGGGCGCGACATGCGCGAACAGTCCGTCGCCGAACTCCAGCGCCGCTTCGCCGTCGACCGCGATCAGGCCGGCCGCGTCCAGCAGATCGCCCAGCGGCTCCATGCGCAGCTCGCGCCGAAAGCCGAGGAAGAACATCGCCGCGAACTCGGCTGGGCCGCCGCGCTGCATGAGATCGGCATGATGGTCTCCCACCATGACCACCATCGCCACAGCGCCTACCTGCTCTCCCACGTCGACGCGCCAGGCTTCTCCCAAAATCAGCTCCGGCGCCTCGGAGACCTCGCGCTCGGTCAGCGTGGAGGACTCCGCAAGCTCGAGGAACAACTCCAGGAAGAACCCATGATCTGGCAGCTGCTGGCGTTGCGACTCGCCGCCATCAAATGCCACGCGCGCAGCGAGGTCGACGCGACAGCCATCAAGCTGCGGCGCGAAGGGATGAACGTCATCATCGAAATGCGCAAGGGGTGGGCCGAAGCACATCCGCGGGCGCATTACCTGCTGCGGGAAGAACTGGACGCGTGGGGCAAGGTCGGGCGCGTGCAGTTGGCGTTGGAGGCTTGAAGCCAATGCGCTGACTGCCAGCGGGCGAGCGCGACAGGCATGGCCTGGGCCGGCGACTCGTGTCGGGCGGACGCCAACTCGCTCTGCTCACCTTCGGTTCGCGACGCTCGGACAGACGGCGTCCAAGTCAGTCATCCAGCCCGACACGAGTCGCCGGCCCAGGCCATGCCCGTCCAGGAACAGAGGTGGACGTCGGGGGGGGCGTGAACCTCGTGGGAACTTGGTCAGGGGTCCTCGTGGTACAGGCGCATCAGGGCCTGTTGTGCGCTGACATGCTGCGGCGAATCCTCGGTGCCAATGCGCTGCGAGGTGCCGTCGGGGCCCAGTTGCCACGCATCCAGACTGTCGTGCAGGTAGGGGGTCAGGCCCTCGTCGATCACCCGCTGGCGCAGCTTCGGATCAGTGATCGGCCAGGCCACCTCGATGCGACGCAACATGTTGCGCGCCATCCAGTCCGCACTCGACAGGTACAAGGCCTCCTGCTCCTCCTTGCCCCAGCGGAAGTAGAAGATCCGCGAGTGCTCGAGGAAACGGCCCACCACCGAGCGCACCAGGATGTTGTCCGTCTCGCCCGGCAGGCCCGGCGGCAACATGCACGCGCCACGCACGATCAGGTCCACCTTCGCGCCCGCGCGGCCCGCCCGCACGATCCCGTTGATGAGCTCCGCATCCGTCAGCGCATTGATCTTCAGCACCACCCGCGCCGGCTCGCCGCGCCGCGCAGCCTCCTCCACCTGCGACAGCAGCTCGACCATCGTCCGGTGCAGGTTGAACGGCGCGAGCAGCAGCTTCTTCGGCGCCTTGAACTTCGACAGCGACGCCAACTGGCGGAACACCAGATCCATGTCCGCCGTCATCTCGGCATCGGCCGTCAGGTAGCCGAGGTCCGTGTAGAAACGCGCCGTCTTCGGGTTGTAGTTGCCGGTCGACAGGTGGCCGTAACGCCGCAGCTTGCCGCCCTCCCGGCGCGTGATCAGCATCAGCTTGGCATGCGTCTTCAGGCCGACGATGCCGTACACCACCTGCGCGCCGACCGCCTCCAGCCGCTCCGCCCAGTTGATGTTGGCCTCCTCGTCGAAGCGCGCCTTCAGCTCGACGACCGCGAGGACCTCCTTGCCGCGACGCGCCGCCTCGATCAGCAGATCCGCCAGCACCGACTGGCTGCCGGTGCGGTAGATCGTCTGCTTGATGGCCAGGACGTCGGGATCCTCGACCGCCTCGCGCAGCAGCTGCACCACCGGCTCGAAGCTCTCGAACGGGTGATGCAGCATCACGTCGCCCTTGGTCCGCAGCTTGTCCAGGATCGACTTGCCCCGCGGCAGCCGCCCGGTCGGCCAACTCGGTTCATAGGGCCGGAAGCGCAGGTCCTCGGCGTCGGTCTGGTCGATCAGCTCGTTCAGGCGCACCAGGTTGACCGGCCCGTTGACCCGGTACAGCGCCGCCTCCGGCAGGTCGAATTGCTCCAGCAGGAAGCGCGAGAGTTCCTCGGGGCAGGTGTTGACCACCTCCAGCCGCACCGCGCGCCCGAAGTGACGCGTCGTGAGGCCAGAGCGCAGCGCATGCCGCAGGTTGGCGATCTCTTCCTCGTCGACCTCCAGATCCGAATCCCGCGTGACGCGGAACTGCGAGAAGGCCTCGACATGCCGGCCGGGGAACAGCTCCTCGAGGTGGGCGCGGATGACGCTGGTGAGCAGGACGAAGCTCTGCTTGCCGCCGCTGATCGCCGCGGGCACCTTGATCACGCGCGGCAGCACGCGCGGCACCTTGACGATGGCGATGCGGTTGTCGCGTCCGAGCGCGTCCTTGCCCGACAGCCGCGCGATGAAGTGCAGCGACTTGTTGGCCACCTGCGGGAACGGATGCGCCGGGTCCAGGCCCACCGGCACCAGCAGCGGCCGCACTTCCCGCTCGAAGAACTTGCTGACCCACGCTCGGATCTCGTCGGTGCGGTCGGCGTGGTTGAGGATCTGGATGTTGTGCTCGCGCAGGGCGGGCATGACCTGGTCGTTGAAGATCGCGTACTGCTGGTCGATCAGGTCATGGGCCGCGCGCCCGACGCGCTCCACGTCGCGCGGCGTCACCAGGCCGCTGCCGTCCCGCTGCGCATCGAGCATGTCGGCGAAGCGCACCTCGAAGAACTCGTCGAGGTTGCTGGACACGATGCAGATGTAGCGCAGCCGCTCCAGCAGCGGCACGTCGACGCGCTGGGCCTGCGCCAGGACACGCCGGTTGAACTCGAGGATCGCGTTTTCGCGGTTGAGCAGCGGGACATCGGGCAAAGTCATGAACTTATTCTATGAAGCTGGTATGACAAGCCGGTGACCCTCTTTGGAGCCAGTCCGCAGGCGATGCGCGGCCCCGATGACCGACGCCGCGAGTCGTCTCGCGCCGCCCGGAGTTGGCGATGCGGGGGAGACCAGGTCGCCCGAAAAGGGGACCCCTCAGGCGGGTTGGCGCATGGCGGCGGCGAGTGCCTGCGCCGCGTCCTGCTCGGCGCCGGAGCGCTGCCGCTCCGCCCAGTCCAGGATTTCCAGGTGCCCGTCCGCGTGCTCGACCAGCGCCGTGAGGCTCTCGACCCAGTCGCCGTCGTTGGCGTAGGTGATGCCGTCGATGTCGCGCAGCTCGGCGTGGTGGATATGGCCGCAGATCACGCCGTTGACGCCGCGCTTGCGGGCCTCGCGCGCCAGCGCTTCCTCGAACTCGCTGATGAAGGAGACGGCGCGCTTGACCTTGAGCTTCAGGTAATTGCTCAGGCTCCAGTACGGCAGCCCCAGGCGCGCGCGCATCGAGTTGAGGTGGCGGTTCAGCTTGAGCGTGAATTCATAGAGGCTGTCGCCGACGTAGGCCAGCCACTTGGCGTGCTGGATGACGCCGTCGAAGAGATCGCCGTGGGTGATCCAGAACTTGCGGCCGTCGGCGGTCTCGTGGATCCACTCGTGCGCCACCTCGATGCCGCCGAAGCTGTGCTGCAGGTACTTGCGCGCGAATTCGTCATGGTTGCCCGGCACGTAAATCACCCGGGTGCCCTTGCGGGCCTTGCGCAGCAGCTTCTGCACCACGTCGTTGTGGGCCTGCGGCCAGTACCAGCTGCGGCGCAGCTGCCAGCCATCGACGATGTCGCCAACCAGGAAGAGCTGCTCGCACTCGACCTCGCGCAGGAAGTCCAGCAGGGCCCGCGCCTGGCAGCCGGGCGTGCCCAGGTGCAGGTCGGAGATCCACACCGTGCGCACCCGGATCGAGCCGCCCTCTTCCGCCTCGGCCCCAGGCGGTTCTTGCGAGACAGCGGCGGCCATGAGCGTGTCGGTCAGCATGGCCCCACAGGTTGCCGGGGCCGGATGAAAGCTTGATGACCGCCCGACGGGGGGCCTTCCGGGGGAACGCCGATAATCCGCCGCCATGCACCTGATGATCCCCTTCGCCAGTGCGCTGGATCCTCATTTCGAGGGGGCCCTGCGCGAGCTGGAGCTGCCGAACCTGAGCCACCTGCTCGGGCGGCTGGCACCGGCCGGCGAGGTCGGCGACGCCGACGAGACCACCCCGATCCCTCCCCACGAACGTTTCCTGGCGCACTCCCGCGGCATCACCGACGATCACCCGCCGCTGGCCGCCTGGCGCCTGCGCGCGGCCGGCCACGAGCCCGGCGACGCCGCCTGGGCGTTGCTGACGCCCGCCCACTTCGCCGTCGGCACCGAAGGGGTGACCGCGCTGGGCCCCGCCACGCTGGACCTGTCCGAGGAAGAATCCCGAGCCTTCCTCGAAGCGCTCGCCACCGCGCTGTTCCCCGCCGACCAGGGCTGGCGCAGCGCCTGGCTGTCGCCGGGCGAATGGGCGGTCGCGCATGACGACCTGGACGGTCTCGAGGCCGCCAGCGTCGACCGCGTCCTGAATCGCGGCGTCGAGACCTGGTACCCGCGGGCGCGCCGCCTGCGCACGCTACTCAACGAGGTCCAGATGCTGCTGCACGAGCACCCGCTCAACCAGGCCCGCGAGGAGCGCCGGCAACGCCCGCTGAACGCGGTGTGGATCAGCGGCTGCGGCCGCGACCGGGGCACCGCGCCGCCGGCGGACCTGGTGGTCGACGACCGCCTGCGCGGCCCGATGACCAGCGGCGACCTCTACGCCTGGAGCGAGGCCTGGAAGGCCCTCGATGCCGGCCCCATCGCGCAGGCGCTGGCCGCCGTGGGCGAGGGTCGCCGCGTCTCGCTGACGCTGGGCGGCGAGCGCCTGACCCGCACCTGGACGCGCAAGGACACGGGCAGCTGGCAGCGGCTCAAGGAGCGCTTCGCCCCGCCGCGGGTCAGCATTGCCACCGCGCTGGAGAACCTGTGAGCAGCCCCCGCCTCCTGATCCGCGACGTCCCGCCGGACTCCGCCCATGCGCTGCAGCAGGCCGGCTTCTCGCCGCTGCTGTCGCGACTCTTCGCCGCGCGCGGCGTGCTGTCGCACGACGAGCTCGACCCGGACCTGAAACACCTGCTGCCGCCCGAAGGCCCTCAGGGCCTGCTGGGCATCGACAAGGCCGCCACGCTGCTGGCCGACGCGATCACGTCGGGCGAGCGCGTGTGCATCGTGGCCGACTACGACTGCGACGGCGCCACCGCCTGCGCGGTGATGCTGCGCGGGCTGGCGCTGCTGGGCGCGCGGCCGGGCACCCTCGGCTACGTGGTGCCCGATCGCGCGGTCCACGGCTACGGCCTGACGCCGACCATCGTGGAGCTCGCCCTCAAACAGGAACCCCAGCTGCTGGTGACCGTCGACAACGGCATCGCGAGCCACGCCGGCGTCGCCTTCGCGCGCGCGCTCGGCCTGAAGGTGCTGGTCACCGACCATCACCTGCCCGCGGTCGGCCCCGACGGCGCGCCCACCATCCCCGACGCCGACGCGCTGGTGAACCCCAACCAGCCGGGTTGCCCCTTCCCGAGCAAGAGCCTCGCGGGCGTGGGCGTCGCGTTCTACGTGCTGACCGTGCTGCGCGGCGAATTGCGCCGGCGCGGCGCCTTCGGCGACGGCCCGCCGCCGCGGCTGGACGGCCTGCTGGACCTCGTCGCGCTCGGGACCGTGGCCGACGTGGTGCGGCTCGACGCCAACAACCGGCGGCTGGTCGCGCAGGGTCTGCGCCGCATGCGCGCGGGCCGCATGCAACCCGGCGTGCAGGCGCTGTTCACCGCGGCCGGGCGCGACGCCACGCGCGCCAACAGCTTCGACCTGGGTTTCGCGCTCGGACCCCGCATCAATGCGGCGGGCCGCCTCGAGGACATGACGCTGGGCATCACCTGCCTGACGACCGACGACACCGGCCAGGCGCTGGAGCTCGGCCGCGAGCTGGACCGCATCAACCGCGAGCGCCGCGAGATCGAGGCCGGCATGCAGGAGCAGGCGCTCGCGCTGCTGGAGCGGCTGATGACCGACCCGCGTCTGAACGGCGCGCCGCCGCCGGCGCTCGCGATCTTCGACGCGGACTTCCATGAAGGCGTCGTCGGCATCGTCGCCTCGCGGATCAAGGACCGGCTGCACCGGCCGGTGTTCGTCTTCGCCGAGGGCGCCGATGGGCAGCTCAAGGGCTCGGGACGATCGATCCCCGGCTTCCACCTGCGCGACGCGCTGGACCTGGTGTCCAAGCGCCATCCGGAGCTGCTGCGCAAGTTCGGCGGCCACGCGATGGCGGCCGGCTGCACGCTGGCGCCGGGCGGTGTCGAGGCCTTCGCCGCCGCCTTCGAGGCGGTCGCGCGCGAGTGGCTGGACGAGTCCGCGTTGACCCGCACGCTGCGCACCGACGGGCCCTTGCCGCCGGAGGCGTTCTGCGCCGAGACGGTGCAGGAGCTCGAGGCGCAGGTCTGGGGCCAGGCCTTCGAGGCGCCGCTGTTCTGCGACCGCGTGCAGGTGGTGCACCAACGCCTTGTCGGCGAGCGCCACTTGAAGCTGCGGCTGCGCCAGGGCGCGATGCTGCGCGACGCGATCTGGTTCGGCCGGACCGAGCAGCTACCGGAGCAGGTCACCCTCGCCTACCGGCTCAGCCTCGACGAGTACCAGGGGCAGCAGCGCGTGCAGATGGTGGTGGAGGCGATGGCGGACTGAGCGGAGAAGGGCGACAGAGAAGGGCTAAGCCCCGAGCTCCCGCCGCAACCAGTCGACGATCGCCGCGGCCGGCATGGCGCCGGCCTGCCGCGCGATCTCCTGTCCATCGAGGAACAGCAGCAGCGTCGGAATGCTGCGGATGCCGTAGCGCGCGCTCTGCTGCGGCGCGGCCTCGGTGTCGAGCTTGACGAAGCGCAGTTCCGGCAGCATCGCCGCGGCCTGCTCGAACTGCGGCGCCATCATCTTGCAGGGCCCGCACCAGTCGGCCCAGCAGTCGACGACGACCGGCAACTCGGTGCCCGCGATGAACCGGTCGAAGACCTCCGGCGTGAGGTCCGCCGGCCTGGGCAGCATCAGCGGCGTGCCGCAGCGGCCGCAGTCGGGCGACTCGGCCAGCCGCTCGCGCGGCACGCGGTTCTTCGCCGCGCATGATGGGCAGACGATGTGCAGGTGGGTCGCGGCGGCAGGCGTGTCGGTGTCCATGGCGGTCTCGGGTGAAGCGCCGGCGGGGCGCGGTAAGGCGGTGAAGAGGCCCGGCGCCTCTTCCAGGGGGCAAATCATGTGCCCTCGCGCGCGGGCGCGCCTCCGCCGGACGGGGCGGTCCAAGGTACGGCGTTTGCCGCCTCCCGTTCAACGCGAACTCTGTTGAAGGAATCGAGATGCCTGCATACAAGGACGACGGCAAGCTGTGGGTGCTGGTGGCGGACGAGGGCGTGGCCCGCCTGCTCAAGCTGCCCGAGGAAGGCGGCGACCTCGAAGACGTCACCACGCTCACCGATGCCGCTGCGCACGCGGACAAGGCCGACCTGCGCCGCGACGCCGAGGGCAGGCGCGGCAACAACGTGACCTCCTCGGCCAGCGTGGACGAGCTGCACCAGGAAGCCATCGGCTTCGCCACCCGCGTGGCGCGGACGCTGGACGACGGCTTCAACAACGGCGAGGTGACGCAGCTGCGCATCGTCGCCGCACCGCGATTCCTCGGCCTGCTGCGCAAGGCGCTCAGCCCCCAGGTCGCCAAGCTGGTGATCGACGAGACCAACGTCGACGTCGTCCACGAGAGCCTGGGCGAGCTGACCACCCGGCTCTTCCCCGAGCGCGACTTCAGCAAGCAACGGCCTTGAGCGATCAGGAATCGGGTGCTGGACAGGCCGCGATCGCGGCGGATTTCACGCGCAGGTCATGCTGTAACTGTTTGTCAAAGCGATGACATAGAGGCCGCCCAGAATGGGGACACCGCGCGACGCCCCGCTCGCCGCGGTCCTCCCCATGCCCACCACCCACCTGCAGCCGCCCGACCCGTTGAGCATCGCCCTGTCCGCCTTGATCCGCGACGGCGCGCTGGACATCCATTTCCAACCGCTCGTCGAAGTGGAGCGGGCCCAGATCCTCGGCTACGAGGCCCTGACGCGCGGGCCGGCGGACACGCCGCTGCATTCGCCGCTGGTGCTGTTCGAGGCCGCGGCCCGGCTCGGCCGGCTGGTGGAGCTGGAACGGCTGGTGGTGCGCCGCGCGCTGCGCCGCTTCAAGGAACTCAAGCTGCCCGGCCAGCTCTTCCTCAACCTGACCGCCGACACCCTGCTGGCCACCAGCGACCGCGGCGCGCTGATCGCCCGCGAGTTCGCGCAGCTCGACCTGCCGGCGTCGCGCGTGGTCATCGAGCTGACCGAGACCCGCCCCATCCTCGAGCCCGAACGGCTGCAGGACAGCATGCGCAGCCTGCGCGAACTGGGATTCGTCGTCGCGCTGGACGACCTGGGCGAGGGCTTCGCCAGCCTGAAGCGCTGGATGGACATCCGGCCCGACTTCGTCAAGATCGACCGCCACTTCATCGACGGCATCGCTCAGGAGCCGCTCAAGCAGCAGTTCGTCCGCTCGATCCTGGAGATGGCGGCCAGCTCCGGCTGCACCGTCGTGGCCGAAGGCCTGGAGCAGCTCAGCGACCTGACCGTGCTGCGCCGCCTGGGCGTGCCGGTCTGCCAGGGCTACCTGCTTGCACGCCCGAGCGCCGCGCCACGGGCCGCGCTGCGGGCCGAGGTCGACGCGCTGCTGGCCCCCGAGCACCGGCGCCGCAACGCCGACTGGATGCGGCTGCCGCCCGACGCCATCACCACCGCCGCGCAACTGGCCCGGCGCAGCCACACCGTCACGCCCAAGCTCAACTGCCAGACCGTCGCCGACATGTTCCAGCGCGACGAGCAGCTGTTCTCGATGCCGGTGCTGGACGAGGCCAACCGGCCCATCGGCATCCTGCGCTCGCTGCAGGTGCTCAAGCGCAGCGCCGAGCGCTACTTCATGGACATCCACGAGAAGCGCTCCTGCACCGCGCTGATGGATGCGCAGCCGCTGATCTTCGACGCCGGCACCTCGCTGCGCGAGATGAGCGACGCGATCTCCAGCCTGGACGACCGCCTGATGGTGGACGGCTTCATCGTCACCCGGGGCGGCGAGTATTTCGGCACCGGCCGCAGCACCGACCTGCTCAAGGCCGTCTCCGACCTGCAGGTCCACAGCGCCCGCTACGCCAACCCGCTGACGCTGCTGCCCGGCAACGTGCCCACCGACCAGCACCTGGACGCGCTGCTGCACGAGGGCCGGGAGTTCGTCGTCGTCGCCTGGGACATCGACCACTTCAAGCCCTTCAACGACGTCTACGGCTACGCGGCGGGCGACGACATCATCAAGCTCTGCGCCCAGATCCTGCAGACCGCCGCCGATCCGGTGCTGGACTTCGTCGGCCACATCGGCGGGGACGACTTCGTGATGGTGCTGGGCTCGCCGGACTGGACCGCGCGCATCACCCGCGTCTGTCGCGAGTTCGACCGCCAGATCCGCCCCTTCTTCTCCGCCGAGCACCAGGCGCTGGGCGGCTACGTCACGCTGAACCGGCAGAACCAGGAGTCCTTCAACCCGCTGCCCACGCTCAGCGCCGGCGTGATCCAGGTGCAGCCCGGCGCTTTCGACAGCGTCCGCGCGCTGTCCGCCGCGCTGACCGAACCGAAGCACGTCGCCAAGTGCGGCACCGGCCCGAGCCGCTACTTCGTCGACCGCCGCCGTTCCAGTGCTGCCATCCCGGACATGGCGCCGCTCCTAGAATCGGCCGGGTGAACACCCCGCCCCTCGCGACCACCGCCCTTCCCGCCGATCCGACGCCCACGCCGGGTGTCGCGCCAGGTTTCGCGCCCGCGCACGTGCCGGCCCGGATCGCGCTGCACCCGCAGACCAACGCGGACCTGCACTGCCACTCCACCGTCTCCGACGGCACGCTGTCGCCGCAGGCGCTGGCCGCGCGAGCCAAGGCCAACGGGGTCGAGCTCTGGGCGCTGACCGACCATGACGAGGTCGGCGGCCAGCAGCGCGCGCTGGACGCCGCGCGCGCGCTGGGCCTGGCCTACCTGACCGGCGTGGAGATCTCGGTGACCTTCGCCGGCAAGGTGGTGCATATCGTCGGCCTGGGCTTCGACCACCACGATCCCCGCATCGTCGAGGGCCTGCGCGCCACGCGCGGCGGTCGCGGCGCGCGGGCGCGGGAAATGTCGGACGGCCTGGCCAAGGTCGGCATCCATGGCGCCTACGAGGGCGCGCTCAGGCACGCCGGCAATCCGGAGCTGATCTCGCGCACGCACTTCGCGCGCTTCCTGGTCGAGACCGGCCAGTGCGGCGACGTGCCGGAGGTCTTCCGCCGCTTCCTGACCGAGGGCAAGCCCGGCTACGTGCCGCACCGCTGGGCGGCGCTGCGCGACGCGGTGGGCTGGATCGTCGACGCCGGCGGCATCGCGGTCATCGCGCATCCGGGGCGCTACGGCTTCACGCCGACCGAGGAATATGCGCTGATCACCGAGTTCATGGCCCATGGCGGCCGCGGCATCGAGGTCGTCACCGGCAGCCACACGGCGGCGGAGATGGTCCAGTACGCCGACACCGCGCTCGAATTCGACCTGCTCGCCTCGCGCGGCTCCGACTTCCACAGTCCGGAGGAAAGTCGCGTCGACCTGGGCCGGCTCGAGCAGCACCTCTCGGGCAAACTCAAGCCGGTGTGGAATGCGCTCGAGTACCGCATCCACTGGCCGGCCTGATACCGGCCCGGCCCGCACACCGATTGCCCCAGGCGAGGACCATGGCCCAGATCTTTGAAGTCCATCCCGACAACCCGCAGGCCCGCTTCCTGCGCCAGGCGGCGCAGATCCTGAGCCAGGGCGGCATCGGCGCGATCCCGACGGACTCGAGCTACGCCCTGGTGTGCCAGCTCGACGACAAGGCCGCCGCCGAGGCGCTGCGCCGCATCCGCGGCGTCGACGACAAGCACCACATGACGCTGCTGTGCCGCGACCTCAGCGAGCTGGGCAGCTACGCGCGCGTCGACAACAAGCAGTACCGGATGATCAAGACGGCCACGCCGGGCCCCTTCACCTTCATCCTGGAGGCGACGAAGGAAGTGCCGCGGCGGCTGTCGCATCCCTCGCGCCGCACCATCGGCCTGCGCGTGCCGGACCACCGCGTCACGCAGGAACTGCTCGCGCTGGTGGGCGGGCCGCTGCTGGCGACCACGCTGATCCCGCCCGGGGAACACGAGCCGCTCAACGATCCCGAGCAGATCACCGCGCGCTACGACAAGCAGATCCAGCTGATCATCGACGCCGGCGCCTGCCCGATGAAGCCGACCACCGTCGTCGACCTCACCGCGGAACCGCCGGTGCTGGTGCGCCGCGGCTGCGGCGATCCGGCCTGCCTGGGGCTGGAACTCGAGGAGGCGGAGGCCGAGGACTGACGACGCTTCAAACGCGCCAAGCAAAACGCCGGCGCGAAGCCGGCGTTTTTCATGGGGAGGTGCGTCTCGCACCGCCGAGGGTCAGACCGCGGCGGTGATCACGATCTCGATCTTCCACTCGGGCTTGGCCAGCTTGGCCTCGACCGTGGCGCGCGGCGGCGTGTGGCCGGCCGGCACCCAGGCGTCCCAGGCGGCGTTCATGCCGGCCAGGTCCTTGACGTCGGCGATGTACAGCTGCGCGCGCAGGATCCTGGTCTTGTCGCTGCCGGCACGGGCCAGCAGCTGGTCGATCATCGCCAGGACCTGCTCGGTCTGGCCCTTGATGTCGGCGCTGGCGTCCGACGGCACCTGGCCGGCCAGGTAGACCACGCCGTTGTGGATGGCCATCTCGGAGAGACGCGGGCCGACGTCGAAGCGTTCGATGCTGCTCATTTGCTGTGCTGCTTGGGTTTGTGGGAAGACTTGTGATCGCGCTTCTCGCGCGACTGCTCGTGGCGATGGGACTTCACGGCCGGCGCGGCGGCCGCGGGCGCGGCCTTCTGGCCGAGCTTGCTCTCGGTGCCCGCCATCAGCTTCTTGATGTTGGCCGCATGGCGCCAGACCAGCAGCAGGCTCATCAGCGCGATGGCCGGCAGCTCGGGGCCAACGTCCCAGACCAGCATCTGCAGCAGCGGCGCGGCCACGGCAGCGCTCAGCGACGCCAGCGACGAATAGCGGAACACCACCGCCATCGCGATCCACACGCCCAGCACTGCCAGGCCCAGCCAGGGGTTGAGGGCGAGCAACACGCCCGCTGCGGTGGCGACGCCCTTGCCGCCCACGAACTTGAAGAACACCGGCCACAGGTGGCCGATGAAGGCGGCCAGGCCGACCAGCGCGGCGGTGCCCTCCTCCAACCCGTACGGCGCGCCGAACTTGAGCACCAGCAGCACCGGCAGGTAGCCCTTGAGCGCGTCGAAGACCAGCGTGAGGATGGCCGCGGCCTTGTTGCCCGAGCGCAGCACGTTGGTCGCGCCCGGATTGCCGCTGCCATAGCTGCGCGGATCGGACAGGCCCATCAGCCGGCTGACGATCACCGCGAAGGACAGCGAACCGATCAGGTACCCGGCCACGACGGCCAACAAGGGGAACAGGACACTTTGCATGGGGCGCTATTCTGCCCCGGACTTCAGCGCGCACTCGACCGGGCGGGCCGCCAGCAGCTCCGTCAAAACCCGGGGTTCGATGCTGACCAGATAACCGCGCCGCCCGCCGTTGATCAGGATGCGCGGCAACGCGAGCACGCTGGCCTCGACGAACACCGGCATCGCCTTGCGGGTGCCGAAGGGCGAGGTGCCGCCGACCAGGTAGCCGCTGTGGCGCTGGGCAACGTCCGGCTTGCAGGGCTCGACCTTCTTGCAGGGGATCTGCCGCGCGAGTTCCTTGAGGCTGACGGTGCAGTCGCCATGCATCAGCACGATCAGCGGCTGCGCCTTCTCGTCCTGCATCACCAGCGTCTTGACCACCTCGTGCTCGGGCACGCCGAGCTGCTTGGAGGACTCGCCGGTGCCGCCGTGATCGACGTAGTCGTAGACATGCTCGCCAAACGCGACCCGGTGCTGGCGCAGCATCTGTGTCGCGAGCGTCTCGCTGACGTGGACGGATTTCTTGCTCATGGGCGCGGATTGTCGACGCTGGCGGCGAAGGCCCGCTTGTACGAGCTTGCTGCGCCGGCATTGGCATCGGCATCGGCGTCGGCGTCGCCTTCCGTCCCGATGCTTTGCTGCTGACAGCGCGTGGCAATGCGCGCGCGTAACGTGCGCCCGCAATGAACAGCGCCCGCTGCCGCGCGGGCATCACCGACTGCCACGATCCGGACCGCCATGACCGCTTCCACGGACGCCACCGCCAGCTACCACCTCAAGGACCTGATCTCCCCGGCGACGTTGCACGCGCTGGCCGAGGTCTTCGCCGACACCGCGCCCGGCTTCCAGCACAAGCGCTTCCTGGCGGTGGCCACGGACGGCCTGGACGCGCTGTCCATCATGCAGCGCGTGCATCGCGTGGCCGAGGCGCTGGACGCCGCCCTGCCCGGCAGCTTCAGCGCCAAGCTCGACGCGGTGGTGGCCGCCGCGCCGCGCGCCGGCGGCTCCTTCATGAACATGGGCCTGTGCGACTTCGTCGCGAGCTTCGGCCTGCACGATCCGTCCGCGTCGCTCGCGGCGCTCCAGCGCCTGACGCCGCACGGCACCGCCGAATTCGCGATCCGCCCCTTCCTGCGCCAGGACCTCGCCGGCACGCTGCGGACGATGACGCGCTGGACCGCCGATGGCGACGAGCATGTGCGCCGGCTGGCCAGCGAGGGCTGCCGGCCGCGGCTGCCATGGTCCTTCCGCCTGGACGCGCTGGTGGCCGATCCGACGCCCGCGGCGGAGATCCTGTGGGCACTGCGCGCCGACGACGCCCTCTACGTGCGGCGCTCCGTCGCCAACCACCTCAACGACATCACGAAGGACCATGCGGACTGGGTCTTCGCCCATGTCGCCGACTGGGACCTGGACGACGCGCGCAGCGCCTGGATCGTCAAGCACGCGCTGCGCTCACGCATCAAGCAAGGCGACGCGCGGGCGCTGAAGCTGATCGGCGCCAGCGACGGCGCGCGGGCGGCCGTCGAGCAACTGGCGATCGCACCGGCGCGCCTGGCGATCGGCGGCGCGATCGAGATCGCCTTCGAGCTGCGCTCCAGCGCCGACGTCACGCAGCGGCTGGTCGTGGACTACGCGATCCACTACGTCAAGAAGAACGGGCGCGCCTCGCCGAAGGTCTTCAAGCTCAAGACGGTGGAGCTGGCGGCCGGCGCCTCGACGCCGATCCGCATCCAGCGCGCGCTGCGCGACTTCACGACCCGCACGCATTACCCGGGCACGCATCGCGTCGAGATTCTGGTCAACGGCCAGCGACTGGCCGAGGGCACCTTCGAGCTGCTGGCGCCTTGAGCGCGCGGCGTCCGGTCGACCGCCGCGCGTTCACTGTGCCGGGTCGCGGATCTCCCAGCGGATGCGGTCGATGCGCGCGTGGACCTCGGCATCGAGCGGGCGGCCGAGCGCCGCGAGGTTCTCATCGAGCTGCGCCGCGTTCGTGATGCCGATCAGCGCGCTGCCGGTCTGCCAGCGCGAAGTGACCCAGGCCATCGCCAGCGTCGCCGGCGTCATGCCCAGTTCCGCCGCGAGCGCGTTGTAGCGGCGCGCAGCTTCGAGCGTCTCGGGCCGCGCCCAGCGCTGCTTCTTCATGCTGTCGAAGATCGCCAGCCGGCCCGGCCTGGCGGGATCGCCCAGCCCATGCGCGTCGTACTTGCCGGTCAGCGTACCGAAGCCCAGCGGCGAATACGCCAGCAGGCCGACCTGGTGGCGGTAGAGCGCCTCGTCCAGGCCGTTCTCGACGACGCGGTTCACCAGGCTGTAGGGGTTCTGCACGCTGACGATGCGCGGCAGGCCGTGGACCTGCGCCAGATGCACGAATTCACCGACGCCGTAGGCGGTCTCGTTGGACAGGCCGACGTGGCGGATCTTGCCCGCGCGTCGCAGCTGGTCCAGCGCCTGCAACTGCTCCAGCATCGACGCCACCGGCTTGTCCTTGGACGGCTCGAAGTAGACGCCTCCGAACATCGGCACGTGCCGCGCGGGCCAGTGGATCTGGAACAGGTCGATGGTGTCGATGCGCAGCCGCCGCAGGCTGTCCTCGCAGGCCTGGACGATCTGCGCGCCGGTCAGGTCCTGGCTGCCGTCGCGGATCCAGTCATAACCGCGCGAGGGCCCGGCGACCTTGGTCGCGATGACCAGGCGCTCGCGCAGTCCCGGCCGCACCTGCAGCCAGCGGCCGACGATCTCCTCCGTCCTGCCGAAGGTCTCGGCGCGCGCCGGCACCGGGTACATCTCGGCCAGGTCCAGCAGGTTGATGCCCGCGGCCACCGCGCGGTCCAGCAGCGCGTGGCTGCCGGCCTCGTCGACCTGTTCGCCGAAGGTCATCGTGCCCAGGCCGATGCGGGTGACCGACAGGTCCGACTGTCCGAGGGTGATGCGCTCCATCTTGTCCGTGCTCCGTGAGGTGCCGCGTGGCTCCGTCGCCGCGGCAGGCGGCCAGTGTGCCCGACGCGGGCGGCGCGCCGGTTCCCTGCTCGCCCGCATGTGCACCGCCTCCGTCCGCCCCCGTGCACCACATGGCCGGAATGGGCTCTCCCTCACGGTTGCCGACTGGAAATTATTGTTTTACAGTAATTTCTTGCCACATCACGGTAACGTCACAGCCTCGCCATGCGCCCTTCCCCCATCCCCGCCGGCCTGCAGCGCATTCGCTGGATCGCCCACTGCGTGCGCGCGATGGCGCTGATCGCGATGGCGACGGTGGTCGGCTTCCATGCGGTGTTCTGGACCCACCCGGCCATGATCGAGCGCACCGCGCGCAAGGAGTGGGACCTGTCGCACGCGTTGCAGTTCGACGTGGTCTCGCGCGGCGCGGCGCTGGCGGTGAACCTGCCGCTGGCCCTGCTGACGCTGTATGCCCTGTGGTGCCTGTGGCGCCTGTTCGGCGGCTACCTGCGCGGCGAGGTCTTCACCGACGCCGCGACGCGGCTGCTGCGCCGCATGGGGCAGTCGGTGGTGGCGATCGCCGTCGCGATGCCGCTCACCGACACGGCCACGGTGCTCGCACTGACGCTAGGCAACCCGCCGGGCCAGCGCTACCTGTCGTTCCAGTTGGGCAGCTCGCATTTCGTCGTGCTGCTGTGCGGGCTGGTCTTCGTCGCGATGGGCCAGGTGATGCGCGAGGCGCAGCGCATGGCGCAAGAGAACGCCGAGTTCATCTGAGCGGCCCATGCCCATCGTCGTCCGACTCGACGTCATGCTCGCCCAGCGCAAGATGCGCTCGAAGGAGCTGGCCGAGGCCATCGGCATCACCGAGGCCAACCTGTCGCTGCTGAAGTCCGGCAAGGTGCGCGGCGTGCGCTTCGACACCCTGTCGCGGATCTGCGCGGTGCTGCAATGCCAGCCGGGCGACCTGCTCGCCTGGGAACCCGGCGAGGAACCGGAGGGAGACGGTGATGGCAACGCATAGGGCCGAGGCCGCACATGGCGCGACCGATGCAGCGGCGCATGGGGCGACGCGCGCCGCGACGCGGAACACCTCTCGCCGGTTCCGCGCGATGGCGCTGGGCGCGGTCCTCCTGCTTCACGTCGCGCTGGTCGCCTGGCTGCAGCACGCCTGGCACCGGGGCGAGGCGCACAGCACGCAGCGGCGCTCGTCGATCCGGATGGTGACGATCCAGTTGCCGCCGCTGGTCCCGCGGCCGCCGGCGAAGGCGACGACGCAGCGCGCCGAAGGCAGCCCCGCGGTCCGCCGCGCCGCCGCAGCTCACGCACCGACCGGCGGCACGGCGAAGGCGCCGCAATCGCCCGCGGCGAGTCCGCGCGCGGCATCGCCCGCGCCTGGGCTCGAGCGCGTCGACGAAACGCCGCG
Organism: Roseateles sp. 22389; assembly: GCF_052044995.1. Classification (NCBI taxonomy): domain Bacteria; kingdom Pseudomonadati; phylum Pseudomonadota; class Betaproteobacteria; order Burkholderiales; family Sphaerotilaceae; genus Roseateles; species Roseateles sp. 22389. The sequence goes on along the minus strand of NZ_JBQEOF010000007.1, from coordinate 206,473 downwards.
CGCCACCGTGGTCATCGCCGCGCCGACGCCCGCATCGGGTGCCTCCGGCCCCAGCGGTCGCGAGCTCATGGACGGCACGGCGACGCGCCGCGCGATCCGCCAGTCCGCGCAGGGCCAGCCGCTGCTGGCGGAGCGGGCCGACGAGGCCAGCCGCGCGCCCGACCGGATCGATGCATCGACCAAGCTGGGCAACGAAATGATGAAGGGCGCCAGCGGCGATTGCCTCAAGGGCGAGTACGCCGGCGGCGGCATGGGGCTGCTCAGCGCGCCCTTCTGGCTGCTCGCCGAGGCGCGCGGCAAGTGCCGGCGCTGAGCCCCGCTCCGCCCGACCACCGCGCGGCTGCCACCCCGATGAGGGACAACCGTCGTCAACGCAACTTGACCGCGCGCCGTTCAGCGCGGACCGCTCACAGCGACCAGGGAGAGAGAACCGTGAAACCCCAGCAGTTCCAGCGCGCGCGACTCGCGGCCGCGCTCCTCGTGATCGGCGTGCTCGGCGCGGGCTGCGGCCCGGCGGCCATGGCCGCGCCCGCCGCGACCGCCGCGGCCACCGCCCCCGCCAGCGCGGACGACCCGCGGCCGGCGGCCGCCCCGGCCTCGGCGGCGGTCGCCCTGCCGACGGTCCAGAGCGACGTCAAGCGCGGCGCCTCCTTCCCCTACAAGCGCCTGAACGAACTGCTGTCGAAGCTGCGCACCGAAGGCGAAGGGCTCTTCGTCAGCCGCTTCGTGCTGACGGACGCGAAGGACGCCAGCAAGCCGCCGCCCGCCGGCACCAAGCTCGCGCTGATGAGCGACGACGACTACATCCCCATCCCCATCGACGACAAGGGCCGCTTCGACCTGCCGACCTTCAGCGAGCGCCAGGCCAAGGACATGGACTTCGGCACCAACGTGCCCAAGGGCGAGCTCGGCGTGCGCCTGAGCATCGACCTGGCCACGCCGCCGGAGATGCTGGACATGGCCACGGTGCGGCGCATCGTCACCGTCGGCCAGCGGCTGCGCACCGAGCTGCTGCCCTGGTACGTGCGCTGGATGTTCCCGCAGATCGACGGCGTGATCGCCTGCAGCGACGCGCCGCAATGGCAGCTGGACTGGTCCGAGGGCGCGCAGCGCTGGCGCCTGCCCTTGCCGGCGGACGCGCAGCAGCGCGAGCCGGAGACGCCCAAGGGCAAGCCCTCGCGCGCCTGCACCGTGCTGACCGGGCAGGAGCAATGGCCCGACGCCGCGCTGCTGCAGACGCCGCCGGGCACCAACACCAAGCTGTACGTCAAGCTGCGCAATCCGCGCGCGAGTTGAGCGAAGGCGCGCCGCGCGTCCCACCTGCAACGGCGAAGCGGCGGCGACTGAGCCCTCGACGAGGGGCGCCGCTCAGGCCGCCCGACCGGCGGCGCGATCCGCCTCGAGCTGCCGCAGCACGCGGCGCTGCACCTTGCCGGTGGTGGTCATCGGCAGGCTGTCGAGGAACTCGATCTCCTTGGGGTACTCGTAGGGCGCGAGCCGCTGACGGACGAAGTCCTGCAACTCGCCGGTCAACGCGGCCGACGGCTGCCGCCCCGGCGCCAGCACGACGAAGGCTTTCACCAGCGCGCCGCGCTCGGCATCGGGCTTGGGCACGACCGCGGCATTGGCCACCGCCTCGTGACGCACCAGGCAGTTCTCGATCTCGCCGGGGCCGATGCGATAGCCCGCGACCTTGAACTGGTCGTCGGCGCGGCCCTGGTACCAGAGGTAGCCGTCCTCGTCAGTGCGCGCGAGGTCGCCGGTGCGGCACCAGCTGTCCAGCGGATCGCCGGTGAACTTCGCCGCCGTCGCGGCCTCGTTGCGCCAGTAGCCGAGGAAGAAGATCGGATCGAGGTCGCCATGCCCGTCCCGGCGATGCACCGCCACTTCGCCGATCTGCCCGGGTGGGCAGACCTGGCCGTCGTCGTCGATGACCGCGACGCGGTGACCGGGATACGCGCGGCCCATGCTGCCGGGCTTGGCCGGCCACAGCCGCGCGCAGTTGCCCACGACGTAGTTGATCTCGGTCTGGCCGAACATCTCGTTGACCGTCACGCCCAGTTCGCGCCGGACCCAGTCGAAGACCGCGTCGCCGACGGCCTCGCCGGCGCTCATCACGGCCTCCAGGCGCAGCGTGTAGTGCTCGGCGGGATGGGGCACCGCCTTCATCATGGCCTTCAGCGCCGTCGGAAACAGGAAGGTGTGGCTGACGCGGTAGTGCTGCATCAGCTCGAAGGCCTTCTCCGGCGAGAAGCGGCCCTGGTAACCGAGGATGGGCCGGCCGAAGCACAGCGACGGCAGCAGCGCGTCCATCAGCCCACCGGTCCAGGCCCAGTCGGCGGGGCTCCAGAACACGGCCTCGCTGCGGACCCGCGGGTCATGGGGATCGAAGCCGAACCAGTTCTGGCTCGCGATGAAGCCGGTCAGGTTGCCCAGCAGCGCGCGCTGCGGCAGCAAGGCGCCCTTGGGCGCGCCGGTCGTGCCGCTGGTGTAGATCAGGATCGCGGGATCCTCGGCCGCGTTGTCCCGCGCGGCGAAGCGCGCGTCCTCGGCCTGCAGCGCGGCCATCCAGCCGGCTTCGCCGTCCTGCGGCTCGGACTCGCCGACCAGCAGGACGTGGCGCAGCGCCGGGCATTGCGCACGCACCGCGCGCACTGCGGCGAGCGCCCCGCTCTCGACGATCGCGACGCTGGCCTCGCTGTCCTGCAGCCGGTAGGCCAGCGCATCGGGGCCGAAGAGCATGGACAGCGGCATCGCCACCGCGCCGAGCTGGTTGATCGCGATGTGCGCGACCGCCGTCTCGAAACGCTGCGGCAGCACCAGCGCCACGCGGTCGCCGGCCTGCACGCCGAGGCGCCGCAGCGCGTTGGACAGCCGATTCGCCGCGCGTTGCAGTTGGCCGAAGGAGTACTGCGCGCGACAACCGCTGTCGCTGTCGAAGAGGATGGCCGGCGCGTCGGGCGTCTCGCGGGCCCAGCGGCCGCAGCAGAGTTCGGCGATGGACAGGCGCTCAGGCACCTGCCAGCGGAACGCGCCGTGGATCAGCGCGTAGGCGTCGGACATCGCGACTCTCCGGGACTGGAACAAGAGCGTGGATGCTAGCGAGCGAGCCGGCACGGGACGTCATGGAAAGCCCGTAGCGCCAGGACGGTGCCGGCCCGGGCGGGCGCGCCCTCGCACGGTGCACGGAGAAAACGCGGATCGATCCTCGATGCGCGCATGAAGGCGAAGGCGCGATCGCGTGAAGGCGTGATCGCGTGAAGGCGCCGCCTACACTCCGCCGGATGACCGTGAAGATCCTGCACAACCCCCGCTGCTCGAAGTCGCGCGAGGCGCTGGCCCGGCTCGAATCACGCGGCCTTCGCCCCGAGATCGTCGACTACCTGGCCACGCCCTTGTCGCTGGGCGAGCTGCGGACGCTGCAGCGCCAGCTGGGCGTGCCGGCGCGCGCGATGCTGCGCGAGGGCGAGGATGAGTACCGCGAGCTCGGCCTGTCCGAGCCCGCGCTCAGCGACGACCAGCTGCTGCAGGCGGTGGCGGACCACCCGCGGCTGCTGCAGCGTCCCATCGTCGTGGACGGCGATCGCGCGCTGATCGCCCGGCCGCCGGAACAGCTCGACGGCTGGTGGCCGTGAGCGCGCGAAGCCTCAGCCCTTGAAGCGCGCGAGCGCGTCACCGGTGAGGCGGCACAGGCGCCAGTCCGGCATGATCGTCGCGCCCATCTTCTCGTAGAAGCGGATGGCGTTCTCGTTCCAATCGAGCACGCACCATTCGAAGCGGCCGTAGCCGCGCTCGATCGCGACCTGCGCCAGGCGGGTCAGCATGCGCGTGCCGAGTCGCGCGCCGCGATGGGCAGGCTGGACGTAGAGGTCCTCGAGGTAGAGCCCGGGCTTGGCCAGGAAGGTCGAGAAATTCACGAAGGTCAGCGCGAAGGCGACGATGGCGCCGCTCTCGTGCTCGGCGACCATGGCCTCGGCGACGGGCCGCTCGCCGAAGAGATGCGGATGCAGCTTCTCCGGCGTGACCTCCATCAGGTGGGACAGGCTCTCGAAGTCGGCGAGCTCGCCGATCAGGCCAACGATGGCGGGGACGTCGGCGGGCCGGGCGGGACGCAGGGCGTAGGGATCGGGCGTGGCGGTCATGGTGGCTCGTGGATGAAGTCGGCGCATTGTCTCCATGGCGAAAGCCGGCCGCCGTTCCTCACACTACAGTCGCCGTCCATGAGCACCGACATGAGTCCCGCCACGGGCGCGTCGCACACGGCCGCGTACGACGTCCGCCGCCCGCATCGCAGCGCCTTCCTGACGCTGCGCGGCCTGCGCCACCACGTGCTGCGCTGGGGCCCCGAGCAGGACGGCACGCGCCCGCTGCTCGTGATGGTCCACGGCTGGATGGACGTCGGCGCATCGTTCCAGTTCATGGTCGACGCCTTCCGCGAGGACCGCAGCGTCGTGGCCATCGACTGGCGCGGCTTCGGCCTCACCGACAGCACCCCGGGCGACGCCTACTGGTTCCCCGACTACCTCGGCGACCTGGACGCCTTGCTCGACGCGCTCAGCCCCGGGGCGCCGGTCGACCTGCTGGGCCACAGCATGGGCGGCAACATCGCGATGAGCTACGCCGGCGTGCGGCCCGGGCGGCTGCGCAAGCTGGTGAACCTGGAGGGCTTCGGCCTGCCGGACACCACGCCCGAGATGGCGCCGGCGCGGCTCGCGAGCTGGCTCGACGAGCTCAAGGAGACCCCGAGCCTCAAGAGCTACGACAGCGTCGAGGGCGTGGCGCAGCGGCTGATGAAGACCAACCCGCGGCTGAGCGCCGACAAGGCGGCGTGGCTGGCGCCGCATTGGTCGCGGCGCGGCGATGACGGCCGCTGGCACATCCTCGGCGACCCGGCGCACAAGCGGACCAATCCGGTGCTGTACCGCAAGGCGGAGGCGCTGGCCTGCTGGTCCGCGATCACGGCGCCGACGCTGTGGGTCGAGGGCAGCGAGACCCAGCTCTCGCAGTGGTGGGGCGACCGCTATCCGCGCGAGGACTTCGAGGCGCGCCTGGCCGTCGTCAAGGACCTGCGGCGCGTCACGCTGCAGCAGGCGGCGCACATGATGCACCACGACCAGCCCGAGGCGCTGGCGCGCGCGGTCGAAGAGTTCCTGGGGTAGCGGCCTGCGTGAGGCTGCTGGCCCTCACCCCTGCCCTCTCCCGCAAGCGGGAGAGGGAGTAACACTGCCTCGCTCGCTGGTCTGTCTTTCCCCCTCTCCCGCTTGCGGGAGAGGGAGGGGTGAGGGCAGCGGCCTCCCGCAGTCCTTCACGCCAGCTTTCCCGCACCGGGGACAGACGTCCCCGAGTCAGCCGGGGGCCCAACCACCGCCGCTTGATACGCCGCGACGAACTCCGGCGGCATGCGCCTGGGCCGACCAGCGGAGATGTCGATGCACACCAGCTCCCAGCGGCCGCGCATCAGCGTCTGCCCATCGCTCACGCGACGCAGTTGGAATCGACGCTCCATCGCCAGCCTGCCGTCGCCGCCGGTGAGCCAGGTGCCCAGCACCAGCGCCTCGCCCTCGAAGGACGGCAGCAGGTAGTCGTAGCCGCCGTGGCGGATCGCCATCGCCCGGTCCAGCCGCCGGTAGTCGTCGATGTCCAGCCCCAGCGCCACCGAGTGCGACCACCCCACCTGCTCGCACCACCGCACATACACCGCGTTGTTGGTGTGGTTCAAGCCGTCGATGTCCTCGGGCCGCGGGCTCACCGACAGGCAGTGCGGGGACGGGTAGTCCCATCCGGTAGCGAGCGCATCGGGGCTCGGACTCCCGCTGGCGAGGGGGCTTGAAGAGGTCGCGGTCATCGCGGGGAACTTCCCGGAAATCATCGAAATCCGACACGCGTGGTCGGGGTGCGTCAGCTTAGCCGCGCGGATTGGGCAGAATGCCGCCCTTTTCCGGCGACGTCCGTCGCCTGCGCGACCTGCGCCCGCGCGGCCCACCGAACGGGCCGCCCGCCTGTCGCGCCCCTTCGCCCTGTCCTGCTCCGCCCCCGCTGCTGTCGTCGTCCCATGGAAAACATCATCGTCACCGAAGAACTCAAGGCCTACATCGATCCGCTGACCGAGGACGAGTACGCCGCGCTCGAGCGCAGCATCCTGGCCGAGGGCTGCCGCGATGCGCTGGTGCTGTGGGGCGACATCCTCGTCGACGGCCACAACCGCCACAGCATCTGCACCAAGCACGGCCTCCCCTTCCAGACGGTGCAGAACACGCGCTTCAAGTCGATGGAAGACGTGCACCTGTGGATGATCGACCAGCACCTGGGCCGCCGCAGCGTCTCCGACTTCCAGCGCGGCGTGCTCGCCCTGCGCAAGAAGGAGATCATGGAAGCGCGCCGCCTGGCGGTGCTCAGCGATCCCAGCCCCGAGGCTTCCGCCGCCGAGGCCGAAGCGCCCGCCAGCGCCACCGGCGCGCCGGTCCCGGACGCGCCCCCGCTCAAGAGCCGCGAGGCCATCGCCCGCGCCGCGCGCATCAGCAGCGCCACGGTGACGCAGATCGAGAAGATCCAGAAGGCGGCCGCGCCGGAGCTCGTCGCCGCCGTCCGCTCGGGCGAGGTCTCCATCAGCGCCGCCGCCGTCATCGCCGACCTGCCCGCCGAGGAACAGGCCGCCGCCGCTGCGGGCGGCAAGAAGGAACTGCGCCAGGCCGCCAAGCGCGTGCGTGAATCGAAAGTCGGCAAGAAGGCCGCTGGCGACGCCGTCTCGGAAGTGGCCGTCGCGCTGCTGGACGTGCCCACCAACGCGGACGGCGAGCTCGAGGCCGATCCCGCCGTCGCGCTGCTGCGCGCCCAGGTCAGCGCGCTGCAGGACGAGAACGTGAAGCTGCGCGCGCAGGTCGCCGAGCTGCAGGCGCAGCTCGCCGCCGTGAAGCAGGAATCCGCGGATCCGTCGCCGTTCTGACCGCGCTCAGAAGCCGGTGATCGGCCCCGAGCGCTCCCGCTCGGGCCGCCTGGCCTCGGCCTCGTCCGCATACGGGACGGGGTCCTTCACGCCGGCCGCGGCCTCGCGGCGATTCATGACGGTCGCGTAGATGACCACGATCGCCACGTAGACGATCAGCGCCCCCTGCGACCCGACCCAGAAGCTGAACGGCCAGCCGAAGAAGTCGAAGCTCAAGGCCCGGGCGAAGTAGGCCACGCCGAAGGTCACCAGCGCCCACACCAGCAGCAGCATGAGCGTCAAGCGCCAGTTGCCGCGCCGCACGCGCCGGCGCCGGGCGCGGAACGCACCAGAGGGGGAACCCGCATCGGGGACAGAGGGATGGGAAAGCATTCCGCCATCTTAAGGAGGCCTCCTGCTTCAGCATGAGAAAATACCCGGCTTCGGGCCCCCTGTCGGGGGCTCTTTCACTCGAACGAATCATGGACATCGAGCAAATCAACGCGATCGGCACCACGCTGGCCGATCTGCAAGCGCGGACCGCCGCGCTAAGGGGGTACCTTTGACTACGACCGCAAAGCGCTGCGGTTGAATGAAGTCAACGCCGCCCTGGAGAACCCCAACGTCTGGAACGAACCCAAGCGGGCCCAGGAACTCGGCAAGGAAAAGCGCGCCCTCGACAAGGTCGTCGAAACCATCAATCACCTGACGTCGAACCTCTCCGACAACCTCGAGCTGTTCGAGATGTCCAAGGACGACAACGACGTCACCGGCCTGCAGACCATCGAAGCGGAATCCGCCAAGCTCACCGAGCTGGTCGAGGAACTCGAGTTCCGCCGGATGTTCAACAACCCGGCCGACCCGCTGAACTGCTTCATCGACATCCAGGCCGGCGCCGGCGGCACCGAAGCCTGCGACTGGGCCGGCATGCTGCTGCGCCAGTACCTGAAGTACTGCGAGCGCAAGGGCTTCAAGGCCGAGGTCGAGGAACAGACCGACGATGAGATCGCCGGCATCAAGAGCGCCACGATCAAGGTGGAAGGCGAGTACGCCTTCGGCCTGCTGCGCTCCGAATCGGGCGTGCACCGCCTGGTCCGTAAGAGCCCCTTCGACTCCTCCGGCGGTCGCCACACCAGCTTCGCCTCGCTGTTCGTCTATCCCGAGATCGACGACTCGATCGAGATCGACATCAACCCCGCCGACGTGCGCACCGACACCTACCGCGCCAGCGGCGCCGGCGGCCAGCACATCAACAAGACCGACTCGGCGGTGCGCCTGACCCACATCCCGACCGGCATCGTGGTGCAGTGCCAGGACAGCCGCAGCCAGCACAGCAACCGCGACGTCGCCTGGCGCCGCCTGCGCTCGCGCCTGTACGACCACGAGATGAAGAAGCGCATGGCCGAGCAGCAGAAGCTCGAGGACAGCAAGACCGACGTGGGCTGGGGCCACCAGATCCGCTCGTACGTGCTGGACCAGAGCCGCATCAAGGACCTGCGCACCAACGTCGAGATCTCCAACACCCAGAAGGTGCTGGACGGCGACCTCGACGCATTCATCACCGCGTCCCTCAAGCAGGGCGTGTAAGAGCAACACGAGACAACAGCCCCGGCGCACGACCCTTGAGCCCGGGGCTTCTTCATTCCTACAAGGAAGCCCGCCATGCGTGAAGGCACCGCCACCCTGATCCGCCGCGCCGACTACGTCGCGCCGATCTTCTGGATCCGCACCGTCGACCTGTGCTTCGACCTCGATCCGGCCAAGACGCTGGTCGCCAGCAAGATGCGCCTGGAACGCAACGCCGCGGTGCCGCACGGCCCGCTGCGCCTGCATGGCGAGGAGCTCAACCTGCTGCGCGTGCTGATCGACGGCGAGAGCGTGTCCTTCCGCCAGGAAGGCCATGAGCTGATCATCGACAACGTGCCCGACGCGGACTTCACGCTGGAGATCCGCAACACCTGCGCGCCGGAGAAGAACACCGCGCTGTCGGGCCTGTACACCTCGGGCGGCAGCTTCTTCACGCAATGCGAGGCCGAGGGCTTCCGCCGCATCACCTACTTCCTGGACCGCCCCGACGTGATGGCGGTCTACACGGTGACGCTGCGCGCCGACAAGGCGAAGTACCCGGTGCTGCTGTCCAACGGCAACCTGGTCGAGACCTCCGAACTGGACAACGGCCGCCACCTCGCGAAGTGGCACGACCCCTTCCCCAAGCCCAGCTACCTGTTCGCGCTGGTGGCCGGCGACCTGGTCGCGCGCGAGCAGCGCATCCGCACCCGCGGCGGCAAGGACCACCTGCTGCAGGTCTACGTCCGCCAGGGTGACCTGGAGAAGACCGAACACGCGATGAACTCGCTGATCGCCTCGGTCGTGTGGGACGAGGCCCGCTTCAAGCTGCCGCTGGATCTGGAGCGCTTCATGGTCGTCGGCGTGTCCGACTTCAACATGGGCGCGATGGAGAACAAGGGCCTGAACATCTTCAACACCGCGGCGCTGCTGGCCTCCCCGGCCACCGCGACCGACGCGGACTTCGCCCGCATCGAGTCCATCGTCGCGCACGAGTACTTCCACAACTGGACCGGCAACCGCGTCACCTGCCGCGACTGGTTCCAGCTGTCGCTCAAGGAAGGCCTGACCGTCTTCCGCGACCAGGAGTTCAGCCAGGACATGGCCGCCACGCCGAGCGCGCGCGCGGTCTGCCGCATCGAGGACGTGCGCGCGCTGCGCGCCCGCCAGTTCCCCGAGGACGCCGGCGCGATGGCGCATCCGGTGCGCCCCGACGAGTACGTCGAGATCAACAACTTCTACACCGCCACCGTCTACGAGAAGGGCTCGGAGGTGGTGCGCATGTACCAGACGCTGGTCGGCCGCGACGGTTTCGCCAAGGGCATGGCGCTGTACTTCGAGCGCCATGACGGCCAGGCCGTGACCTGCGACGACTTCGCGCAGGCGATCGCGGACGCGAATCCGGGCTCGGCGCTGGCCACCCGCCTGGACGCGTTCAAGCGCTGGTACTCGCAGGCCGGCACGCCGCGCCTGCGCGCGCGCGGCGCCTACGACGCGGCCGCCCAGACCTTCACGCTGACGCTGCAGCAGTCCACGCCCGCGACCCCGGGCCAGGACGGCAAGCTGCCGCAGGTGATCCCGGTCGCGCTGGGCCTGCTGGCCCGCGACGGCCAGGCGCTGCCGCTGATGCTGCAGGGCGAGGACGGCGCCGCGGGCTCGACCGAGACCGAGCGCGTGCTGGTGCTGGACCAGACCGAGCAGAGCTTCGTCTTCGTCAACGTGCCGTCCGAGCCGGTGCCCTCGCTGCTGCGTGGCTTCTCCGCGCCGGTGGTGCTGGACGACGGCCTGGGCGACGCCGAGCTGCTGGTGCTGCTCAAGCACGACAGCGACGCGTTCAATCGCTGGGAAGCCTCTCAGCGCCTGGCGCTGGCGCGCATCCTGGGCGCCGTGCGCTCGGGCCAGCCGCTGGTGCTGGACGCGGCCTACCTGGACGCGATGCGCGCGGTGCTGCGCCATCCGGAACTGGACCCGGCGTTCAAGGCGCTGGCGCTGCAGCTGCCTGACGAGGCCTACATCGCCGAGCAGCTCGACGTGGTCGACCCGCAGGCGGTGCATGCGGCCGTCGAGGCGGCGCAGGCGCAGTTGGCCTCGGCCCTGCAGGCGGACTGGGCCTGGGCCCATGACGCGCATCAGGTCACGGCCGGCTACAGCCCCGACCCGGTGCAGAGCGGCAAGCGCGCGCTGGTGAACCTGTCCCTGGCGATGCTGGTGCTGAACGCGACGCGCAGCGGTGACGGCGTCTGGCCGGGCCGCGCCTACCAGCGCTTCAAGGACGCCACCAACATGACGGACCGCATGGGCGCGCTGTCGGCGCTCGTGAACGCGCACGCCGACCTGGCCGACAGCGCGCTCGCGCGCTTCCACGCCCAGTTCAAGGGCGAGGCGCTGGTCATCGACAAGTGGTTCGCGCTGCAAGGCCGCGCGGCCGAGCGCGACGGCAAGACCTTCGCGCGGGTGAAGCAGCTGATGAAGCATCCGGACTTCACGCTGAAGAATCCGAACCGCGCGCGCAGCCTGATCTTCTCGCTGGCGATGTTCAACCCGGCGGCGTTCCATCGCAAGGACGCGGCGGGTTATGTGTTCTGGGCCGACCAGGTGCTGGCGCTGGACGCGATCAACCCGCAGGTGGCGGGCCGCCTGGCCCGCGTCATGGACCGCTGGACCGCCCTGGCCGAGCCCTACCGCAGCGCGGCGCGCGAGGCGATTGCCCGCGTGGCGGCCAAGCCCGACCTGTCCAACGACGTGCGCGAGATCGTCCAGCGCGCGCTGGCGCTGGATCCGCGTCCGGCGTCGGCCGAGGCGGCCACGCCGACGGAGGTCGCCGCGCAATCCTGATTCCGCGTGCGGAGCGGTCCGCGCGTCGGGCCGCTGCGCGGCGCACGAGATTTGCAACCATCGGAGTCTTTTCATGAGTCAACGCGTCAGCCTGACCCAATACCTGGTCGAGCAGCAACGGGCGCACGGCCACATCCCCCAGCAGCTGCGGCTGCTGATCGAGGTGGTCGCGCGCGCCTGCAAGCGCATCGCCATCAGCGTCAACAAGGGCGCGCTCGGTGACGTGCTGGGCACGGCCGGGTCGGAGAACGTCCAGGGCGAGGTCCAGAAGAAGCTGGACATCATCGCCAACGAGGTGCTGATCGAGGCCAACGAGTGGGGCGGCCACCTGGCCGCGATGGCGTCCGAGGAGATGGACAGCATCTACCTCGTGCCCAACCGCTATCCGCAGGGCGAGTACCTGCTGATGTTCGATCCGCTGGACGGCTCCAGCAACATCGATGTGAACGTGTCGATCGGCACCATCTTCTCGGTGCTGAAGAAGCCCGAGGGCAGCAAGGGCGTCAGCGAGGACGACTTCCTGCAGCCCGGTTCCGCGCAGGCGGCGGCCGGCTACTGCGTGTATGGCCCGCAGACGACGCTGGTGCTGACGGTGGGCGACGGCGTGGCGATGTTCACGCTGGACCGCGAGCAGGGCTCGTGGGTGCTGACCGCCGACGACGTGAAGATCCCCGCGGACACCAAGGAATTCGCGATCAACATGTCCAACATGCGCCACTGGGACGAGCCGGTGAAGCGCTACATCGACGAATGCCTGGCCGGCACGACCGGTCCGCGCGGCAAGGACTTCAACATGCGCTGGATCGCCTCGATGGTGGCGGACGTGCATCGCATCCTGACGCGCGGCGGGATCTTCATGTACCCCTGGGACAAGCGCGAGCCCAACAAGGCCGGCAAGCTGCGCCTGATGTACGAGGCCAACCCGATGGCCTTCCTCGTCGAGCAGGCCGGCGGCGCGGCCACCAACGCCCGCCAGCGCATCCTGGACCTGACCCCGACCAAGCTCCACGAGCGCGTGTCGGTGGTGCTGGGCTCGAAGAACGAGGTCGAGCGCGTGACGCAATATCACCTGGAGGCCGAGAAGGCCAAGTGATCCGCACCGGATCCGGGGACGGTTTGAACCGCTGATCCCCGGAACGCAAGGACAACGCGAAGGGCGGTCATGAGACCGCCCTTCGTCATTTCAGAAGAAGGTCCGTACCCCGCCGGTGACGCGATAGCCGTCGTCCACGGTGTAGAGCAGCGGCCATTTGTCGAAGGTCGTGCAGGGATGGCCGATGCCGAAGGCGATCAGGTCGCCGACCCGCAGCGGCAAGGCGCCATCGCTCGCGTCGACGAAGGCGTGCTGGTCGTTGAGCTTGGAGACGGACCAGCCGGGCGGCGTCGCCTGCGGCGCCTCATGGACGCCCTGGCGATACCACCACAGCGGTTGCGGCAGGCAGGCGTCGTAGCTCAGGTCGCGGCGGCCCGCGGTGCAGATCGCGCGGCCCGGCTCGGGCACCGACTGCACGTAGGCCCAGACCTCGATCGCGTTGCGCAGGCCCGGTCCGTCGCCCCACAGCGCGCCGGCACGCTGCTTCATGCGGTCCTGCATGCGCTCGTACTGCAGGCTGTCGTGGCTGAGGTAGCAACCGCTGCGCAGCACCACGCGCAGGGCATGGCCGCTGCCGCCGGCCTCGACCGCCGCCAGCGTCTTCGCCGCCATGTCGAAGAACGCCGATCCGCCAGCGGTCAGCAGCACCTCGCCCGGCGCGAACCAGCCTTCGGCGCAGCCCAGCCGGGTCAGCTCGGCCACCGTCTCGATCATCGTCAGCGCGCCCAGTTCCACGCGCGCCGTCTCCGTGCCGCTGTAGACGCCTTCGAAGGCTTCCACGCCGCGCAACGCGATCACCGGAGACGCATCGCGGATCAGGCGGGCGAGCGCCACGCCCTCAGCCGTCGAGCGCACGCCGGTGCGCCCGCCCGGCGTGCCGACTTCCAGCAGCACCTGCAGCGGCCGTTTCAGGCCGCGCTCGCGCGCCGCCCGGTGCAGCAGATCGAGTCCCGCCGCCGAGTCGACCAGCAGGTAGAAATCGAAGGCCGGATCGGCCTCGAGTTCACGCAGCACCAGTTCCAGGTCGGCCTTGCCCACCAGCTGATTGGCCAGGATCACCCGCGGCACGCCGAAGCGGCGATAAGTGCGGACGTGCGCCGCCGTCGCCGCCGTCATGCCCCAGGCGCCTTCATCGAACTGGCGCTGGAACAACTGCGGCGCCATCGTCGTCTTGCCGTGCGGCGCCAGGCTCACGCCGGCGCGCGCGGTGAACTCGCGCATCCAGCGCGCGTTGTGGTCCAGCGCCGATTCCTTCAGCACCGCGGCCGGCAGCGGCAGGTCGCCGTCGAGCAGGGACAGCGCCAATCCGCCCAGCGCGCGCAGTGGAACGCCCTCGGCGGCGGCCGGCAGGCCCTTCAGGGTGCCGGGCAGCGGTTCGGCCTCCAGCGCGGTCAGAGGGAGCGTCACCGGCGCGTGGCCGGCCAGGTCGTCGTGGGCATGTGCGGTCATGGCGTGGGATGTTGCCACCGACGCGCGGGCACGTCGGCCGCGCGTCGAGCCCGTCCCTGCGATCACCGGGTCGACGACCGCGAGTTCAGCCGCGCGAGCGCATCCGGCGCCGCCGCCAGAACAGCCCGCCGGCAGCGGCCAGCGCCAGCGCGAGCGAACCCGGCTCCGGCACCGCAGCCGCCTGGAAAGCGATCGAATCGACCTTCAGCGCGCTCCAGACATACGGGTCCTCGGTCTGCTGCACACCGAAGAAGATCGACCACAGCCCACCCTCCGCGAAGGTGTAGGACGAGACATTGCCGCGCAGGTCGACAACCGCTTCGGTGCTGCCGTTGAAGGCCACGAAGAACGCGTTGTCGACGTTGCCCGGATTGCCGACGTTGCCCGAGGACACCTCGCCCAATCGCTGCGAGACCCATGCCAGCGTGTCCCCGGCCACCACATTGACGTCCTGCGCGATGAAGCCGCCGCGCAGGAAACGTCCTGCGACGTTCTGCGAGAAGAAGGTCGGCGCGCCGGCGCCCGATGGGCTGAAAGGCAGGGGCTGCGGACAGGCGACATTCCAGATGTCGGTCGCGCAGGTCACGTTCGGTCCCAGCGGCCAGAGCGACATCGCCACGATGAGCGCCGAGTTGTTGCCCGCCAGCGCCGGGTAGCCGTTGCCCGCATTCGCGATGGCCGTCGAGGATCCATTGACATTGGCGCCGCTCGCGTACCAGCCGCTCAGGTTGCCGCCTTCGAAATCGCCGTTCACCACGGCGGCGCCGTGGGCCGACATGGCTGCGGCGGCGCCGAACAGCGCGGCGCTCAAGATTCGTTTCATGTTGCTCTCCCTGCGATCACGCCGCGCGACATGCGCGACGGCGCGATGCTAGGGATCACCCCGAGGTCGGCCATCCGCAAGCTTGGGGATGCCATGTCCCCGATCGGAGGGGGCCGCCCAACTCCTGGGACAGCGGCCTTTCACCGGCCTTTGCCGCGCCCAAAGAAAAAGCCGCTTGGACATCCAAGCGGCTTTTCAGATTGGTGCCGGTGAAGAGAGTCGAACTCCCGACCTTCGCATTACGAATGCGCTGCTCTACCAACTGAGCTACACCGGCTTACCCGTGAGATCACGGCGTTTCGGCGCCGTTGCTGCTACCGCCTCGCCCCGGTGATGCAACTTTTGATGCAACCCCTGTGGCTCGGTGATGCAACTTGCATCCCTTGGGAAGACCGCGACTATAGCAGACGTTTTTGGGATGTTTCAAGAACGTCGCGACCGAGCGACCGGTTGCCGTCAGAAGGACGTTGCATCGACTTCGCAGTGCTCTCAAAATCAGCTCGCTTCTGGTCGGGAGACCAGTTCCGCCGCGTTCGCATGAGCCGGCACAGCCGCGCATCGCATGAGCCGGCGCCCGCTGTTCCAGGATGCTGGGCACGGGGACTTTTCCTCACGGAGTCCTCATGACCAAGATCCAGACCCTTCGATCCCGGGCTTTCGCCCACCAGAATGGCCGTTGCTGCTACTGCGATGTACAGATGTGGCTCCATCAGCCGACAGAGTTGCTCCTCCCTCAGCGAGCCGCAGCGAAGCTGAGGTGCACAGCTGAGCACTTGCGAGCGAAGTCAGAAGGCGGCCCCGAGCAGCCCGACAACATCGCTGCGGCCTGTCTCCGATGCAACGAAATGCGCCATCGGATGCATCCCCCGCTCTCACCTGAACGCTACCGGGCCCATGTTCACCGTCTAATGCGGGCCAGGCGGTGGCACAAGCGGTGCGTCCTCTCGGCTGGATTGGCGACAGCAAGTGCAGATGGTCATCCCGCCTTGCGCCCCCTCCCGCTCTCGCCGGCCCAGAATCGGTCAGACAACAGAGTCAATTCAGGGAGCTTTGATGCCTACGTTCGCAGAACTTTGGAGCAACCATCCGACGATCAAGGGTGACGCGCCGCTCCTTGACACAAAGGTCTACGAGAACCAATGCGCGATCAACATGTCCGCGTCGCTGATGCGCAGCGGGATCGATCTGAAGTCGTTCACAGGGGCTCGCTCCTGGGAGAAGGACAAGCCGAAGTATCCGATTCCGGCGGAAGAGCTTGCGGGTTGGCTCGACAAGAATGCAGCCCTGCTTCCGGGCGAGATCACAAAGTTCTCGGGCAAGGACGTGCTTGGCTCGTTCGACAAGATCAACGGTAAGACAGAGGTGATCTTCCTAAAGGACTATTACGGTCCGGGTCAAAGCGGCGACCACATCGACCTGTTCAGCAAGAATCGGATGACACCCTGTTCTCGTGGTTCCGTATCGCGACCGGCTTCTCGTACGAAGGGCGATTCAGCGACTACAAGAAGTCCAAGGCGATCTGGTTCTGGGAAGTCAAATGAAGCGTTCGGTCTACGCCGTTTTGGCCGCAATCATCTCGATCGTGGTGACGTACTACTTGCTCCGCTTCGTCTGGCAGTGGTACGAGCCGAAGTACGCGAAGTCCGACTCGGACATCAGCGACTTCATGATCGCCGGTTTGGTGATTCAGGCGATCTGCATGATCGGAACCGGGATCGCGACGTACAAGCTCACTGGTCGGCGACGTAGCGAATAAACCAAAAAAGGCTGCGCGATGCGCAGCCTTCCTCTGAATCAGGGCCTTCAGGCCTTGAACTCGTCTCGCTTGCGGCCCTGCGCCTCATAGTCAGCGAGCCATCGCGCGGCACGACCGCGACCACTCCAGGTGTTCTCCGGATTGGCCGGATCGCGGTACATCACGGGCGCAGCACCTGTGGATTTGCTCTGCTTGGCCCTCTTCCCGGACACATACGGCTGCAGAGCCTCAATTGCTTCAACTATCTCAAAGCCGGCCGCTTGAATCTTCTTGATGTAGCCGTCGGCGAGAACTTTCAGCTCTTCCGAGCGTCTTTCTTCGATCTGCGAATCCAGCTGCTTCTGTAGCTCAACCAATTCTGCGAACGAGAGCTTCGAAACATCGACATTAGCCAGACGAAGGTCACCACGCACATCATCATCGCGGACAGGCCGTCGATCATGAAGCCGACTTCCATCTTCAGGTCGCCCAGCACAAAGGGATCTCCTTAACGTGTGCGCGAATATAGCTCCACTCAGTACTCGGAAGCAGGCAAGACGGTTGTCACGCTTCAGTCCGGCTCCGTAATCACGTAAACCTTCACTTCTACGGCCTTGTAGCTACTTAGGATGCGAGCGCTATCGATGACGGCATCATCGTTCGCCTTCCGATCACGCAAGGTTAGATCGCCATAGTCGCCAGACTGATGCCGGCGGATTAGCGAGGCTGGCTGAATGCCATTCCTTTCGAGGAATTGAAGTGCGCCGCGAGTGGCAACAGTCCGGCCTACTGGAAACTTCGTCATAGGACGCTCCGTGTGAAAACGGAAGCATCCAGCCGATCTGCGCGTTATGCGCTGCTTGAAAAGCCTGAGGCTGCCGGCTCAGACGACCGATCGCTTCTGAGCGCCTGCGCTAGGGAAGCGTCGCCAGCGATAAAACCGCAGTAGATTAGAAAGTACTCCGGGAGCATTCCACCCATCCACGTCAGCTTCATCATGACAATCATCGCCACCAGATGACCGAGGAAGCGAATCGCCCGATTGGTCAGCCAGCTGCCATGTCGCGACACCGCAAGTTGCCAAAGATGCACAAGGACATTTTTCATGCTCGCCTCAGCAGCACATGGATTGGCTTACCTGTGACCTTTTCGATGATGCCAAGCGTCCACCAGAGGAAAGAAGCGATCGCCGCCAGCGCGGGAAGGATTTTGATTAGCGTAGCTACCGTGATCGTTGCAGCGATCCAGTTGCCAATAGTGTGAATGTAGTCGGACATAGGAGCTTTCGTTGAAGCCCCTATTTATGCCTATGCGGACTTCACGGCGTCATGCGGGCGTTCGATGGCGGCTAAGCGAGATCAGCCGCGCACGCCTAAGAATGCGCTGCCACATGTACACGATTTCCTACGCCGCACGACTGAGTACGGCAAGCAGTGGCAGGGGCAGCTCACTGTCTACCCCACCGACAAGGATGACGACGTTGAGGTCTGAAAGCACACTGTCGGCCGGCCTGGCCCCTCCCTGCAGCCTCGTTTAGACATAGCGGCTTAGGCGTCGGAACACATCCGGCTCACCGAGCATCTGGTTCCGCCACCCGTGATGCTCATGCCGGACTAAGACCCTAGGCAGAGCGGGCCAACCGCTGCTTCGACCTGAATACCTTTACGTGCGAGATTGGGCCGCAGATGGTAAAGACCTTCGCACCGTCCCGAGCGCGCGCCAGTGGGCTTGTTCGCGAAATTGAAAATTGCAGGCCCGACTAAGCACAATCTTCGCGGCACGGCATCGGGACTAACGCGGCCCACTTTTGGGGAGGATGACTAGGCGAGGCCGGCGTGCGCAAATGCCTACTCCTACCGCGTCGAGACATTTGGCGACGACAGGGATTCGCGCAGATGGCTTGCCAATTGGCAGCCACCTGCAATTTTTAATAGCAAAAAAATCGAATAGGGAGGGTCCGAAATGTTGCTGCGCGCTGTAATTCTTATTTTGCTTTGCCTTGGAGCAAATTCCGCGTTTGCCAAAGATTATGGGAAGTGGTTGTGTACAGACTGTGTTGTGCGAGATTTGCCAAATGGCGGAGCAATTCCGAACGCTGGCGAGGTGACGGCCTTCATTAAGGCCGAAGTGAATCAGACGGTCCAACGTTGGCAGCCAAATGACACTGTGACCATCTGCGATGGTCAAAAATGCGTATCTCTACTTTATCATGCGTCGGGAAACTTCCTTGTCGGAGGGCCGCCGTATAACGACACGCGCAGTAACTACAAGAATGTCTCGGCGAGCACAAGCGTTTCCAGCAGCCCCGCTGGAAGCTTTGGCGACATGACAGTCACGATCTCCTGGCGCCTTGTTGACGTATACATTCTGGACCATGGGAGTGGCAATGAAACCTATCTTGGCTCCTATTATGAAATCACCGGAATCTCTGTGAGCGGTAGCCCGCTCAAGCCGTTCCAGAAAATTCCGATGTGAACGTCAGGCGTGCCGAGGAGATCTGTGGCACGCTTGCATTGAGTTGGAATATCTGAAATGAAGCGTCTTCTTTGGATCGGTGGCCTGGGAATTTGCGCGGTCTTGCTCGCGGGGAGCTGGGCAAGGTTCGCCACGCCAAGTGGTTCTGGCGAGGTCAAGCTCTCCGACTCCACGCGAACACCATCGCCCGATCTACAAAATATCCCCGCAAGCTCGCCATCCGCGGCATTCGCAGACGGCACGAAACAGGAAGGGGCCCCGGCGCTCGAGACGCGGCGACCAAATGACTGGATTGAGGCGCTTGCTTCCAGTTCCCGCCCAGCGGATTGGCTGGAAGCGCATAAGGCTGTGCAGCGGTGCGTGATGCAGGAGACGTTGCGGAGAGAAAGCCCTTCCGTGCCGGAGGAGCCGGTGATCCATTTGTCGGAGGGCAAATCAGTGGATTGCAAATCGTTGACCGCGGAACAGCGCCGCGACCATCTGACGTGGCTCGCGAAAGCCGTTGCCAATGAGGTTCCGGGTGCTGCAGTTCAGCAATGGATTGCCGGACCCAATGGCCATCCGGAGGATTTGACGGTGCGGAGGGACGACCCACTGGTGCGGGCCTGGATGCGGGACGCAGAAGCAGCTCTGATCGGTGCCGCCAAGAAGGGTGACGTCGAGGCCATCGCGGGTCTTTCTACGATTTATGGAAATGGCACCATCGCAGAAGCCGACGCGGAGAAGAGCGCAATGTTCGATGTCGTGCTTCTCAAGATCAGAGAATCAGAAGGGGCCAGAACGCAGAGTTTTGTCCGAGTCGTCGATGCGCAACGCCGCCGGCTCGGTGCCGAGAAGATGCAGGCCATCGAACGGGAGGCCGATGCCTACTATCTGCAATGCTGCAAAGCGAGATGATTTACCGCTTCTTCAAGAAGCCAAGCAGGCTGCTGAAATATCCGCATCACACCGCACCGAACACGCCGGGCACGCTCACACTTGATTGCTGACCGTCAGTGTCACGGAGCCGGTCGCGACGATGTTGGTCCCGCCAGCGTCTGATGCAATCCGAATGCTACGGTTGACAGAGTTGTTGGCGCCAGACAGGCTGGTTGAAGGATTCGCCGTCAACGACGCTCACGCACCGCCATCGAAGCTGATCCAGAACTGGCTGCCAATGCTCGGAACGGTCGAGCGGTACCAGTTCGGCGCTCCGAACTTAGTCTGGCTGCCGATGATTGACCCGTCGGAGTTGAACCACACCGTGGCCGTCGAGGTTCCGCTTCCTGCCGCCTCACTGGACGCTCCGCAGCTGATGGGCGTCACGATGCCCCCCCCCCGCCGAGCCAAACATCATCATGTGGATACCAGACATCACGAAACTCCGGCGCCAGAGGCCATGCACTCGCCGCCAGAGTTCCACCATAGGGTCGCGAGGCCGCGCGGCGCGATAGTGCGGTTGCCCAAAACGGTTGTCTCAGCCAGGCGAAGCGTCAAACCTTTCCCTTGAACAATTGTGACCGTTGAAGCGCTATCGTTGTAGAACGACAACGTCGGACCAACGAATCGACAATAGTGGAAAGGGAGGAAGACATGACCAGCAACATGCAGAGGTTTAAGGATGATCTTGAGAAGCTCCTGACGCGCGGCGAGGCTCTTCATCATGCATTGCTGCTAGATTGTTATGGTGACCGCTTTAAAGCCCAGATCAAGGCGTCTTTAAAGGCAAAAGCAGACAAGTTCATCGACGCGCTTCCCAATTTCAAGAAGAAGTATCAGCCTTGGTATACGGAATCTTTGGCCATCGTACGTCAGCTAATACCTGACCGCGCCGGGGACTTCATAAAGCACTACGAGAAGCCGAAGGCTCGAAAAGATATCTCTTACGAGAGCTACCGAATCGACGATTACCTTCAATCATTGCAAGTGACGCGCGGTGGAGAGGTAGTCGTCGACACGAGCGCCGCGGTGCCGCATTTTGATCAACAGCTTGCGATTCTTAGGGCTGCAGAGGCACGGTTCGAGTCTTCTCTTTTCGACATTCGACAGGTTTTACAGGCCGACCTATTTGATTCTGAGTTGGAGGCCGCCGAGCATCTTGCGAAATACAAATTCACCCGTGCGGCCGGAGCTCTGGCCGGAGTGGTTCTTGAGCGTCATTTGATTCAGGTGAAGGATAACCACGCGGTGCCATTTTCGAGGAAAAATCCGACGATCTCCGACCTTCACGAAGCGCTGCGGGCCGGCGGCGTGATCGATCTGCCGACTTCACGGTTCATTCAGCATTTGGCCGACATACGCAATTTGTGTGATCACGCCAAGACGCCTGATCCCACGATAGATCAGGTCCAGGACCTCTTGAACGGCGTCAAAAAGGTCATAAAGACGGTGCTCTGATAGAAACGGAATACAGTGGAATACAGTACCGTATTCGTTTTATCCCGCATAAACAGTGGAGGACGTACGGCAAATACAGTGAATACAGTAGTTTTATAAAAATTGGATAGACCGCCTATAGCAGAGAGATAGAGCGGCGCTTTTACTGTATTTGCTGTATTTACCCTGTTCCACCGCCTCTAACTGCGCGTCAATACAGGACTTTTTCAAATCCACCAAGAGTGGCTCACTGTATTTCACTGTATTCCTATCGTCTTTTAACGCTGTCAAGAAAGAAACCGCCCGGTTGGGCGGCTTCCTCACCTGGACGGGCGTGACAGCGATTTAGGCAGCGTCCAGCGTGCGGTCGAACGCATTTCGGATGCGTCAAGACGCGTACGACCTAACTATCCTTCTGATCGACACCGGCGCTCGGTACAGCGAGATCGCGCAGATCGAGTGGAAGGCGATCGACCTCGCGAAAGGTGAAATCCACCTCTACCGGTCCAAGGTGAAGAACGAATCGGTCCTGGCGCTGACGAAGCGGTCAGCAGCGATCTTGGCTCGCCGCCGAGACGAAATGCGGAATGACCGGAGGTTCGTATTCGAGAGGGAGGGCGGCGGCGCACGCAACTACTGCCCTAGGGCATTCAACAGCGCTTGCAAGCGTGCTCGCATCGACGGGATCACATTGCATAGCTTGCGCCATATGTGGGCCAGCCGCGCTGCGCAGAACGGCCTGTCGCTAGGCGAGATCCAGCAGCAGTTGGGTCACTCAACGATTCAGATGAGCATGCGGTATAGCCACCTGATGCCCAATCAGGCGTCTCGTAAGGCGGCGGACATCATGAACACTTTATACGAGTAAGAGTTTAGCGTCCTTCTTCATGGTTATCACCTGTCGGCAAGATCGCCTTATCACGCTCCTTATATTCCAGCAGGGTCCTTAGCCGTCGGTAATGGGCTGACAGAAGCTTTAGGCTGACTTCAGGGTTATTCGTGCGACGATTTAGGTCCTCAAGGCTTTTAAACCCGATACTCTTCGCGAGATCATTTGAGATCGCGTTGAGCACTTTATTTGGCTGGTTGTTAGCTTCAATTCCGCCAATTTTTCCTTCTCCCGCTCTACCTTCAGCTGACTTATGTAAGTGTATGCGCGCTTATAGGCAGCCGCTGCTGTAGGAGCGGAGGCGGACAGTATCGCCACCAATTTCGCCACCTGAATTGCGACTTCTATGTTCAGGGCGAGATTAAGCCACCCCGGTGAAGCTTTATGGAGAGATGCAATTACCGGGCGATCTCTCGCCGGAATTGGGCGCAGTAGCACGCCATAGACGTTCACGTAGCTATATCCGCCTTTCCATGGGTACTTCCAAAACGCGTAATCCAAGGCCTCTCGGTCTCGTTCCTCTAGTTCCGTATCTAGGCAATAAACGAATGCGTAGCACTGTTCAAACGCATGAGGGAACTCGTACAGATCCTTCAAGGTCCACTCCCCTAATTCGGGAAGATCTATTGAGTACACTGTGCGACGTCTTTCAGCTCTTTTCCTGCGGCGCTCCACTTGACTCTCCTCCGGATATATGGATCAATTGTTGTTCGCTCTGATCCTTATTGCATCTTCCACTATATTAGCCAGATGCTGAGTGATCCATCCGTATCGATCCTGGCTTGTCACACCGACCGGGTCATAGCATTTGACCAGCGAAGACAGTGGGCGTTGTGTTGGCCCGTGAGTTATGGAATCAAACGGATTTACTCCCAAGGCTGATGTATTTCCGTGTCGATCTTTCAGTCCATGAATACGGATGCCGACTAGTCCCAGCCCCTTATTCCACGATTGAATGATCTCGTGATTAATCCATTTGCGGCCTGCTGTGTTGGAACCGACAAGTACGATAGTGCAGGTCCGCCCTTCCATTTGCCGAGCGATCCAGGCTTCGATCTTCTGATCACGATTAGCACCGCTGGCGATCGTCTCCCAGTCGTTATCACTAGCTGGCGCACTGCCATCAATTGCACCAATCTGCCGAACTGTCGATGCGCGCCAGTTGTCTGGCTGGTAATGAAAGCTATAGAAGCAACGTCTCGCCATGTTCCCTCCTAGGAACGCACCATAAACATGATCACGCGCATTACGAGCGCTAAGCCGAGGTAGTAGACGAGTAGCGTTCTCGAAAGCAGCGCCGCCGCCCAGCTGTTATTGGCATCATCGGCGAACGGTCTCGTATCCATTGAGAAGTCGATTGAGTCTTCATTCAACTTCCGAACATGATCGAATAGCGCGCGAAACTTCCGCTCCTGACTCAGGAAGTAGCCATCCAAGAGCCAAAAGATCAGCAGCGGAAAATAGGCGATTAGGATATACAGCTTGTTCGTGTCTTTCGCAGCTAACGCGAAAAGCGCTGCGATCAAGGTCACGCTCCATCCCTTGAGTAGAAACAAGTTACCTGCCATTCGGTTAATGGCCAACTGAATGAACTCAAGGTGCTTGTGCTTGTTCGGCGTCTGGTCGTTCGACATCCCTACTCCTCAATCCCCTTGTTCCTATAAACGGATTACGAACGCAAAACCCGACACCCCCAATCGGGGTGATATGGAAAACCCCGAGAAACAAAAAAGGCCACCGCAAGGGTGGCCTTCGATGCTACGGTGTAGCAGCTCATTTTTCGCGTAGACGTTGATGCAACTCTTGATGCATCACGTCGATGTGCAGGAACTGGGTAATCAATAGGGTCACGCAGAATCAACGAGTTGGCTTCGTATAGCGTGCGCAGAATGCGGGGGATTTCGCGGTGCTGATTCTTACGGATGCGCTGCTCTACCAACTGAGCTACACCGGCGCTGTCGCGAATAACAGAGTCAAAGGGTATAAGCGAGGTTTTCGAGGTCGACAAGCGTTCGCATCACTCCCCTCGCCGGCGTGAGGCGTCATTCCTCGCCCAGATTCGCCTGCACCCGCTTCAGCAGCGCGGCGAGCTGGCCCTGCTCTTCGGCGCTCAAACCCGCCAGGGCCTGCACCGAGACCCGCCGCGCCTGGCGCCGCAGTTCGCGCTGCACGGCTTGGCCAGACTCGCTCACGCGCAGCCGCACCTGGCGGCGGTCGACCTCGTCGGTCTCGGCCTCGAGCAGCCCCTTGTCCCGCAGCCCCTTGATCAGCCGGGCAAGCTGCGCCTTGTCCCTGCCGCTGTGCTGCGCCAAGTCGCTCTGCGTCCCGCCCGGGTGGCGGTCGAAGAAGAACAGCACCTTGCCCTCCATGTGGGTGAGGTCCTGCGGGCCGTCGCGCAGGAAGCGGTACTGCAGCGCGCGGTAGCGGTGCATCACCGAATGGATGAGCTCGAGCACGTCGTCGCCCTTGTCCCTGCGGCCAGCGGTGTTAGTTGACATTGTCAATCGATCCAACGCAAGATGGATGACATTGTCAACGAAACATCCAGGATCGGCAATGAAGCCTGACACCACCCACGCGCCCGTCACCCCTGCCCCGCTGCCCGCCGACGCCGGCCGCGAGACGCCCACCAGCCGCGTCCAGCGCGTGCGCCACGAACTCAAGCGCCGAGAGCTCACGGTCCGGCGGGTCGATGACATCACGCCCAACTTCCGTCGCGTGACCTTGTCCGGCGAGTCGCTCGGCGACTTCGTCAGCGCCTCCTTCGACGATCACGTGAAGCTGTTCTTCGACGCCGCCTCGGCCGAGGGCCCGACCATGCGGGACTACACCCCGCGCCGGTTCGACGCCGCCGCGCGCGAGCTGGTCATCGAATTCGCCCAGCACGGCGACGGACCCGCGGCCGCCTGGGCCGCGCAGGCGCAGCCGGGTCACACGCTGACGGTCGGCGGGCCGCGCGGCTCGTTCATCATCCCCACCGATTTCGCCTGGCACCTGCTGGCCGGCGATGAAACCGCCCTGCCCGCCGTCGCGCGCCGACTCGAGGAACTGCCGGACGGCGCACGCGTCATCGTGCTGCTGAACGTGCCGGCCAGCGATCGCCGGGTCTTCGAGACCCGGGCCGCGCTGGACCTGCGCTGGGTCGACGGCGACGACGCCCTGCTGGCCGCGGCCCGCGCGCTCGAGCTGCCGCCGGGCGAAGGCTACGCCTGGTGCGCCGGCGAGGCCGCGGCGATGGCCGCGCTGCGCCGCATCCTGGTCGAGGACAAGGGCCACGACCGGCATGCGATCCGCGCGGCGGCGTACTGGAAACGCGGCGCCAGCCATCACCACGAGCACCTCGAGTGAGGCTGGGCGCGACCTCACATCGGCTTCACAGGCCCATGGCACACTGCCTTCCGCCCGAACCCGGAGGCGGGCCGCCTTGATGTCTGAAGTCCTGCATGACCCGCGCTGGCGCTCTGCCTGGCGCCTCCTCTTCCTCGCCGTGGTGGCGGGCGCGAGCTGGCTCGCGTTCTCGCCGCATCCGCCCCGCGTCGCCGACCTCGGCTGGGACAAGGCGAATCACTTCGCCGCCTTCGGCACGCTGGCGTTCATCGGCATGCAGTGCTTCGCGGCGGGGCCACGCCGGCGCTGGATCGTGCTGGCCGTGCTGCTCGCCTACGGCGTGCTGATCGAACTGGTGCAGTCGCAGATCCCCGGCCGCGACGCCGAGGCCCGCGACGTGCTGGCCGACATGATCGGTGCCTCGATCGGCGTGGCGCTGCACGCGCTGCTGGTGCGCGTCATCACGCCGCGGGCGCTTCAGGCTCGCTGAAATCCCGGCGCGACATCGCGATCGCGACCGCCTGCGCGCGGTTGTTCGCACCCAGCTTGCGCAGGATCTTGCGCACATGGTTCTTGACCGTGAACATGCTGATGCCCAGCTGGATCGCGATCCCCTCGTTGCTCAGGCCAGCGCGCAGGCCCTCGACGATCTGCTGCTCGCGCGGCGTCACCAGCGCGCCCGCGCGGCGCGGCGAGGCCTGACCCCGCGATTGCAGTCGCGCCCGCCGCCAGGCCGCGTGCAGCGCCGGCGTGAGCAGCTCCAGTCGACGCAGGTGGTCCTCGTCCCAGCCGTCGCCGGCCAGCAGGAACAGCCCCTGCGGTCGCTCGCCATCGCCGACGACGCCATGCAGCGCGAGCTCGCGCAGCCCGGCTTCCAGCAGCGGCTGGAACAGGGCCGAAGGCGCCTCTCGCTCCAGCTGGAGCCGCAGCGGCCGCCGGCCGTCGCCCCAGCGCCGGATGAGGTGCAGCCAGAGCCCATGCTCGGGCGACTCCAGCTGCGTCTGCAGCACCTCTCCGATCGGCTTCAGGTGAAAGAGCTGCGCGGCCAGCCGAGGCGATGGCGGCTGATCCCCGACGCACACCAGCAGGCGATGCGGCAGCAAGACTTGCAGCCGGCTCTGGCTCCAGACGAAGAACTGGGCCGGCGTCGTCGGCTGCCGCGCGCTCCACACCGCCTCGAGCAGCCGCTCGGCGAGCAGTCGATCCTGCAGCCACGACAGCGGCAGCGCGTCACCATCGGCCAGGACGGCGGGCGGCATTGAAACGGTCGGCAGCGAGGGCGGAGCGATCGTCGAGGACAGCGAAGGCGGCGTCATGGACATGGAGGGATGCGTGAGCCGGGGCGACGCCAGCGTGCCCGCGCGGCGTGACGTCCCGATGAATGGCGCACGATGAGCCGCGCACGATGCCGCCGCGTCGCGGGTACCCGCCTTGCCCTTGCTGACATCGGGTGGCAGCTGAGCCGTCCCTCCGGCACCCGCGCCGCGGCTCGCGCCGGATGGGGAGATGGCAAATCGGCTACCGTTGTCGCTCGGCCCATCCTCCCCCGGGCCGACAGGAGTTGCTTGCATGTCGGATCACGATCTGCCGCCCGCGCGGCGCGACCTCGCGCGCCGTTACGAGGCGGTGCGGCGTCACACGCTGACGCTGGCGGAGCCGCTGTCCGCGGAGGACCAGGCCGCCCAATCGATGCCGGACGCCAGTCCCGCCAAATGGCACCAGGCCCACACGAGCTGGTTCTTCGAGGCCCTGTTGCTGCGCCCTCACCTGCCGGGCTACCAGCCGCTTGACGACAGCTACCACTACCTCTTCAACTCGTATTACGAAGGCCTCGGCCCGCGCCATCCGCGGCCGCAGCGCGGCCTGCTGACGCGGCCGTCGCTCGACCAGGTCCGCGCCTATCGGCAGCACGTCGACCTGCACATCCGCCAGTTGATCGCGCGCTGCGACGACACGCGCTGGGCCGCGATCGCGCCGACGCTGGAACTCGGCCTCCATCACGAGCAGCAGCATCAGGAGCTGCTGCTCACCGATGCGCTGCATCTGCTGTCCTGCCATCCGTGGCGGCCCGCGCTGCTGGACAGCCCGCCGCCGCCGGCTACCGCCGGCACGAGCGCCTGGCTGCGCCACGAGGGCGGCCTCGTCGAGATCGGCCATGACGCCCAGGCCCCGGGGGCAGGCTTTGCCTTCGACAACGAAGGACCGCGGCATCGCGTCTGGCTCGAGCCCTTCGAGATCGCGAGCCGGCTCGTCACCTGCGGCGAGTTCCAGCGCTTCATCGACGACGGCGGCTATCGCGAGCCGCGCTGGTGGCTGTCCGACGGCTGGGCCACGGTGCAAGCGCAGGGGTGGCGGGCGCCGATGTACTGGGTCGACGCGAGCGATGGCGATGACGGCGCGCGCGCCAGCGATGCCACCTCCCGCTGGGCCGTCTTCGGCCTGCATGGCCTGCGGCCGCTGGATCCCGCCGCGCCGGTGATGCAGCTCAGCTTCTACGAGGCCGCCGCCTACGCCGAATGGGCCGGCGCTCGCCTGCCCAGCGAGCAGGAGTGGGAGGCCGCGTCCGCGCTACCGGGCATCGCGCAGCTGCACGACCAAGCCTGGCAGTGGACCCGCTCCGCCTACCACCCCTACCCTGGCTTCCAGCCGCTGGAGGGGGCCGCCTCGGAATACAACGGCAAGTTCATGGTCGGCCAGCTGGTGCTGCGCGGCGGCAGCGTCGCCACCCCGCCCGGCCACACGAGACCGAGCTACCGCAACTTCTTCCCGCCGGCCGCGCGCTGGCAGTTCACCGGGCTGCGACTGGCCCGCGATGCGCGCCCGCGCGCGGAGACCCACGCATGAGCAGCTTCGCCGAGGACCTTCACGCCGCGCTGGCCGGCCCCGAGCACACGATCTCCCCCAAGTACTTCTACGACGCGCAGGGCTCGACGCTCTTCGAGCAGATCTGCGAGCTGCCCGAGTACTACCCCACCCGCACCGAACTGGCGCTGCTGCGCCGCCATGCCGGCGACATCGCCGACCGCATGGGCCCGGACGCCCAGGTGATCGAGTACGGCGCCGGCGCGCTCGTGAAGGTGCGCCTGCTGCTGGAGCGCGCGACGCGGCTGCACAGCTTCGTGCCGGTGGACATCTCCGGCCCGCACCTGCTGGCGGCCTGCGAGACGCTGCAACGCGAGCAGCCCGCGCTGCGCATCCTGCCGGTGGTGGCGGACTTCACCCGCCCCCACGTGCTGCCCGATGCGCCCCCCGAGGGCCGGCGCATCGGCTTCTTCCCGGGCTCGAGCATCGGCAACTTCGATCCGGGCGAGGCGCTCGAGTTCCTGCGCCTGCTGCGCGAGGAACTCGACGGCGGCGCACTGCTGATCGGCGTCGACCTGATCAAGGAGCCGGCGCGCCTGCATGCGGCCTACAACGACGCCCAGGGCGTGACCGCGCGCTTCAACCTCAACCTGCTGCGGCATGCGCAGCGCGCGCTGGGCCTGGAGTGCGACCCCGCCGGCTTCGACCATTACGCGTTCTACGACCCGCGCAAGCACCGCATCGAGATGCACCTGCTGCCTCGCGGTGAACAGCAGCTGCAGCTGCAGGGACGGCGCTACACGCTGGTGCCCGGCGAAAGCCTGCACACGGAGAACTCGTACAAGTACAGCGCCGAGAGCTTCCAGGCACTGGCGCGGGAAGCGGGCTTCCATCCGTCAGCCCACTGGACCGACGATCAGCGCTGGTTCAGCCTGCACTGGCTGCAGGCCTGAGGCGCGCGACGCTCACGCGTCGTAGCCGTAGACGTCCGCGAGCTTGCTCAGCAGCTCGGGCTCGTCGTCCGTCGAGAAGAAATAGGGGAAGAGGGTGCGGGAGCGCCCTTCGTCCTCGTTCAGCGTGCCGCCGTACTCGCGGACCTTGCTCGCGCCGTAGGCGAGCGACAGGCTCATCAGCACCGCCGGCGCGCCGACGCTGCGGTGCAGGCGCTCCTCGCCGTGCGGCTGGAAATCCAGCATGCGGCGATAGAAGGCCTTGTGCCGCGGATTGACCTCGATCACCAGGAACTCGGCGCCCCAATGGTGGGCCGCATGCAGGTAGGCCAGGTGGAACAGGCTGGCCAGCACCAGCTTGGACGGGCCTTCCGGATCCGCGGCCAGGCGGGTGAATTCGCACAGCTGCCAGCCTTGCTGGCGCATGCCGGCCATTTCCAGCGGAAAGCTCTGGTCCGCGGCGAGGTTGCCGCTGTCCCGCCGCAATCCCAGCGTCGAGACCAAGCGGCCTTCCCAATAAGCGCCCAGCGTCACGTCCGCGGAACGGCTCAGCCTGTAACCCCGTGACGCGTAGCGGCGCTCCAGCAGGGAATGACCGGCGCCTTCCATCAGCGCGCGGATCTCGATGCGGCCATAGGCCGTCTCGCGCGTGACGAGTTCCACCGAGTCGGACCGAACGAAGGGAATCTCCGCGCGAACAGATTGCAGCGCCTGCAATGGGCTTGCGGGCGCTTCCAGTTCGATGCTCGACAGGTGAGATTCGTCGCTCATTCCCAACTCCAGACTGCTTGGTTATCAAGGGCGAGTCTATGGCCCACTCAAAGTAATTACTGCCGGGCGCTACGATAGATAACAAATGCGTACCTGACCTTACGGGTCTGTCCCGGGTTCGGGTCGGGGTCAATCCCTTGCCAGGGCGAAACCCCGCATTTGAGGGAATTCGGTTACATCCCGGGCACCCCGCCGCAAACCAGCGTCAACCCTCACCACCGTTCGATATTGCGGAATCCCCAGGCACCTGCCGGCGGGCCTCCCGGCCGCGGTTTTGTTGCAGGTGTAACCAGATGCGATTCGTTCAGATGCCGAATTCAGGGGACAAAACGCCCAGAATTTTTTGCCGAAACCCTTGGACAGCGTGGGGATATTTGTCGCTTCGCCCGCGACGCGCTCGCTGAGCGACCAGGAAGTTCGTATCGCGTTGCGTCAGATCCAGGGCGTCGCTGCCAGGGTCTCCACACGCCGTCGGGCGTCGGCCATCAGCGCGTCGACGCGCCCATCCGCCTGGGCGGCGATCGCTTCCAGATCGAACATCGCCGCCAGTTCCTCGGACGACAGCGCCGCCGGCGGCAGGTCGCCGGCGTCGATCGCCGCGAGCAGCAACTGCTCCAGCGTCCCCTGCCCCAAGCGCACCCGGCTGATCAGGTCGCGGACGATGGCGCCGGTGCGCTGCCGGCCCAATCGCGGCATGAGCAGGTGCTCCAGGCGCTCGCTCGCGACCAGTCCCTGGCGCTCGAGCACGTGCGCGCGCATCCGGTCGATCCGCAGCACCGGCTCGGCCAGCGCGCGGTTGAGCGCCTGCACCGCCAGGTGGGCGCCGCCCATCAGGCCGCTCCATTCGGCGAGTTCCGCCGGGTGCTGCCCCAGGCCGCGCTCGTGTTCGGGCGTCATGCAGCCCATCAGGCCGGCGACGCGCTGCGGCACGCGCTGGACCGCCGCCATCGCCTGCAACGCGGCCACCGGATTCTTCTTGTGCGGCATCGACAGGCAGGCGCCGTAGCCCTCACCGGGCGGCTCGTTGAGCTCGTCGACCTCGGCCTGCGCCATCAGCGCGAAGTCCTGCGCCAGCTTGCCGAGGTTGCCGCACAGCAGGCCCACCTCCATGCCCAGGCGCAACCAGCGGTCACGTTGCGTGTGCCAGCACATGTCGGGCAACGGCAGCGACAGCTCGGCGGCCACGGCCGCCAGCATGTCCTCGGCGCGGTCGCCCATCGCGTCCAGCGTGCCGACGGCGCCGCCCAGCTGCAGCAGCAGCGAGGCCTGGCCCTGCTCGCGCAGCCGCTCGGCGCTGCGCAGCAGCGGCATCAGCCAGTTCATCAACTTGAAGCGCAGGCTGATCACCTGCGCCGGCTGCATCATCGTGCGGCCCAGCATCGGCACGGCGGCATGTCGCTCGGCCAGTTCGAGCAGCCGGGCGCAGAGCTGCTGCAGGTCGTCGTCGATCAGGCGCAGCGCCTCGCGGGTGCGCAGCACCATCGCGGTGTCGACCAGGTCCTGGGCGGAGGCGCCGCGATGCACGTAGACCGCGGCGGACGGGTCGAACAGCGCGACCGTCTCGCGCAGCCGCTGCACCACCGGCAAGGCCAGGTTGCCGCTGCGTGGCGCGGCCGCCACGAGCGCCGGCACGTCATAGAGCTCGGCGCGGCACAGGCTGGCGATCGCCTGCGCCGCCGGCGCCGGGATCATGCCCACGCGGGCCGCGGCCCGCGCGAGCGCGGCCTCCACATCCATCATCGACTGGACCACCGCGG
The DNA here is from genome assembly GCF_052044995.1 of Roseateles sp. 22389. Lineage (NCBI taxonomy): Bacteria > Pseudomonadati > Pseudomonadota > Betaproteobacteria > Burkholderiales > Sphaerotilaceae > Roseateles > Roseateles sp. 22389. The sequence goes on along the minus strand of NZ_JBQEOF010000007.1, from coordinate 174,724 downwards.
TCGGCGAGAACACCGATTCCATCGCGGTGGACGACAAAAAAGCCTCGAACAGCATCTACGTCCTCTCGGTCGAGGATGCTATCGAGGCTCCTGCGTACGCCGTACTCAAGCAAACCCGCTTGGGGTTTGTCTCGGCCGGTGATCGCCCCTCCTTTTTTCACTCCCTCTCCCCGCTTGCGGGGAGAGGGTGGGGGTGAGGGGTCCCCCCCAGGCGCTCAATTGGCCGGCACGTACATCTGCGCCAGACGGCTCATCAGACGCAGCGACAGGCGATGCATCGTGATGACCTCCAAGAGGCCGTTGCGGTGCAGCTCGACGATCTTCGCGTCGGGCAGTTCGGCCAGGGCCTTCTCGTTGATGGTCATGAAGCCGTCGACGTCGAGCTTCTCGCCGCTGGGCAGTTGCGCCTCGAAGCGCATGTCCTGCAGCAGGTCCAGGTCCTGCAGCAGCTCGCAGGCCTGGCGGGTGCGCTCGGCCTCGCGCTCGAAGTCCTCGCAGAACTGCTTGGCGTTGAGCAGCAGCTCGGAGGCCTCGCCGTCTTCCTTGAACAGCGGCTCGCCGTCGGTCTCGGAGAACGCGCCGGAGCCCATGTCCAGGCACAGCGCCATGTCGCTGCCGTTCTCCTCGATGCGGGCCATCGCGAAGGGCCAGCGGCGCACGTAGGCCGGCACGTAGCGGCCGGTCCACTGGCCGTCCTTGACGAACAGGTTGCTGCCCTGCTTCAGGCCGAACACGGCCAGCGGCGCGATCGCCGGACGCTGACCTTCGGCGGCCTGGCCGACGCGCACGAACACCACCGGGTACTCGAGGCTCGCATCGGCGAACTCGGCCACGGCGACGAACAGCGAGTTCAGCTGGGTCACGCGGTCCAGCACCGGCGCGCCGATCTTCATGCGCGTGCTCTTGTGCTGCACCCGGTCCACGGGGACCAGGTTTTCATACATCGGGGGGTTGCTCATTGATTCACTCCATCGTCCGCCAGTCGCGAGACCAGCACCTTGTCCACACGCTTGCCGTCGAGGTCGACCACCTCGAATCTCCACGCGTCCCACTCCACCACATCGGCCGTGCGCGGCAAGCGCCCAAGCAGCAGCATCACCATGCCGGCCAGGGTGTTGTAGCGCCCACGGTCCTCCTCGGGCAGTTCCTTCAAGTCCAGCCGGTCCTTCAGCTCGGTGACGGGGATCAGGCCGTCCATCAGCCAGCTGCCGTCCTCGCGCTGCACCGCCCAGGCGTCCTCGCCGTCGGACGAGTTGAACTCGCCCGCGATCGCCTCCAGCACATCGCGCATCGCGACCACGCCCTGCACCTCGCCGTACTCGTCGACGACGAAGGCCAGCGGCGTGTCGGTGCCGCGCATGTGCGCGAGCAGCTCCATGCCGGACAGCGTCTCGGGCACGAACACGGGCGGCTCCAGGCCGGTGGACAGATCCAGCATCTCGCCGGCCAGCACGCGGGCCAGCAGGCTCTGCGCGCTCACCGTGCCGACCACGTCGTGCAGGCCGCCGCGGCAGACCGGGTAGCGGCTGTAGCCGTGCGCGCGCAGGATCTGCAGCACCTGCTCGGCGCGATCGGTCGCGTCCAGCCAGGCGATCTCGGCGCGCGGGATCATCATCGAGCCGATCTGGCGCTCGTCCAGCCGGAACACGTTGCGCACCATCTGGTGCTCGTGTTCCTCGATCACGCCGGCGTCGCGGCCTTCCTCGAGGCTGGCGGCGATCTCCTCCTCGGTCACCGAGCGGTTGGCGCGCCCGCCCATGCCCAGCAGCTTCAGCGTGAACTCGGTGCAGAAGCTCAGCAGCTTGACAAAGGGTCGCGTGATCAGCGACATGATCTCCATCGGCGGCGCGACCAGGCGCGCGACGTTCTCCGGGAACATCTGGCCCAGGCGCTTGGGCACCAGCTCGCCGAAGATGATGGTCACGAAGGTCAGCACCAGCACGACCAGGCCGGTCGCGGTGATGTCGGCGGCGCGCTCGCTGAGCGGGGTGTGGGCGCGCAGCACCTCGGCCAGCGGCCCGGAGAAGGCCGCCTCGCCGACGATGCCGTTGAGCACGCCGATGGAGGTGATCCCGATCTGGACGGTGGACAGGAACTTGGTGGGGTTCTCGTGCAGGTCCATCGCGGCCTGCGCGCCTCCCTCGCCACTCTCCACCATCACTTGCAAGCGTGCCTTGCGGGCGGCCGTGAGGGCCATCTCCGACATGGCGAACAATCCGTTGAGCAGTATCAGGAAGAGAACTAGGGCGGTATCCATTGACAGCGCGGACCGGGTGAAAACCCCGAGTCGCGCCCAAAACACAAGGTCGGCAAGGGTAGCAGAGCCGGCGTGACGCCGACACCGCAAAATCCCCGTATGCATTACCTCATCGGCGATCTCCAGGGCTGCTGCGACGCGCTTGCCCGGCTGCTGGAAAAGATCGACTTCTCCCCGTCCCGCGACCGCCTCCACCTCCTGGGGGATCTGGTCAACCGCGGTCCCGATTCCCTGACGACGCTGCGCCGCCTGCAGTCGCTGGGCGACGCGGCGCACTGCCTACTGGGCAACCACGACCTGCACCTGCTCGCGACCGCCGCCGGCGTGCGCGCCCCGCACAAGGGGGACACGCTGGACGCGATCCTGCAGGCGCCGGACCGCGAGGCGCTGCTGGAGTGGCTGCGTCGACAGCGGCTGGCGGCGCGGGCGCAGGGCTGGCTGATGGTGCATGCGGGCGTCGTGCCGCAATGGGACGCCGCGCAGGTCCTGGCGCTGGCGGAGGAAGTGCACGCGCTGCTGCGCGGCCCGGAACTGGCGGACTTCCTGCCGCAGATGTACGGCAACGAGCCCGACCGCTGGAGCGACGAGCTGACGGGCGCGCCGCGGCTGCGTTTCATCATCAACGTGATGACGCGGATCCGCTTCTGCAATGCGAAGGGCCGGCTGGACTTCAAGACCAAGGAGGGCCTGGGCACGGCGCCGGAAGGCTTCATGCCCTGGTTCGACGTGCCGGAGCGGCGCACGGCGGGTGAGCCGGTGGCCTTCGGGCACTGGTCCACGCTGGGGCTGGTGCAGCGGCCGGACCTGCTGGCGCTGGACACCGGCTGCGTGTGGGGCGGCGAGCTGACGACGGCCCGCGTGGCCGACGGCCAGGTGCTGGAGATCATCCAGGTGCCCTGCGCGCAGGCGAGGAAGCCGGGGGCGGACTGAACGAAGGCCGACGGCACGCATACAATGCGCGCCTTCTCCAAGGAGACGTGGCCGAGTGGTTTAAGGCAGCGGTCTTGAAAACCGCCGAGGGTTCGCGCCCTCCGTGAGTTCGAATCTCACCGTCTCCGCCACCCATGAACGCCCTCACGACCGCCAGCCCCCCCGCCCTGCTCGCCTTGATCGGCGGCAACGAGGACCGGCTGACGCCCGGCATCGTGCTGCGCGAACTGGTCGCGGCTTGCGACGCCTCTCATGCGGGCGGCGGGCCGCTCCGGGTCGTCGTGCTGAGCACCGCCAGCGGCGAGCCCGACCTGCTCTGGTCCCAGTACGAGCCCGCCTTCCGGGCGCTGGGCGCCGTGCCGGCCTGGCTCGATCCGCGCGACCGCGAAGCCGCGGGCGGGGACGACGCGCTGCGGGCCTTGCGGTCGGCCGACCTGCTGTTCATGACGGGCGGCGACCAGGAACGCCTGCTCGACGTCATCGGCGACACCCCCCTGCACGCACTCATCCGAGAACGCCACCGCACCGGCGAACTCGCGATCGCCGGCACCAGCGCCGGCGCCTCGGCGCTCGGCGCCCACATGCCGGTCGGCGACCTCAATGAGCAGTTCGCCGGCCCCTCGCAGCCGCTGCACGCCGCGCTTGGACTGATGCCGGCCCTCGTGATCGACCAGCACTTCGCGCAGCGCAAGCGCCATGCGCGGCTGCTGCAGCTGGTCTCGCTCGACCCGCGCCGCACCGGCGTGGGCATCGACGAGGACACCGCGCTGATCGTCCGTCCCGGCCACGACTTGCGCGTCGTCGGCGCGGGCGCCGTGACGGTCATCGACGGCTCGCGAATGACCGACCGGCGCGAGCCGTCCTCCGTCATCGCCTTCGAGCAACTCGGCTTCTTCCTGCTGCCATCCGGCACCGCACTGCGATTCGACGACCCTGCCACGCCACCGCATCTGCAGCGACTGCTCCGCGCGATCGCCTCGCCCGCTCCGCTGATCGGCTGAGCTCGCCTCAGCCGGCAATGTGGGCCTCGAAGCCCACGCGTCCCGGCGCCACGTCATCGCGCAGCTGATGCCCATCCGGGTAGTCGCCGCCGTTCTGGGCGCGGAAGGCAATCGGCGCTTCATCGAAGACGCCCGCAAGGCGCAGGCGCCACGCCGCCTTCGCCGCCTCGACGTCTTCCGCCGTCATCCGACCCACGCCGTGTACCGCATGCGTCTTCAGCACCGACATGCCGGGATAGAACAGCGTGCCGTGGGTGATCGGGAACAGCAACTGATCTATCGGACCGTTGATGCCGCGCGGCGAGTAGTCCGCCGCCGGCCCGCCGGTCGTCACCGAGACCATCGCACGCCGGCCCGAGAGGCCGCCTTCGCCGTAACGGAAGCGGTTGCCCTGCCCGTGGCGGCCATAGGCCAGGCCGTAGGCCCAGACGCGGTCGATCCAGCCCTTCATGATGGCCGGCATGCCGAACCACCACAGCGGGAACTGCAGGATCACCAGGTCGGCGGCGAGCAGCTTGCGCTGTTCCTCGACGACATCGGCCGGCTGATGGCCGTGCTCGAAGGCATGGCCGGATTCGCGCACGAAATTCAAGCGTGTCGCGTCGGCGCGCACGGGGAAATCGGCCTCGCCGTAGACGGCACGCCAGCCCATCGCGTAGAGATCGGACTGCAACACCACGTGCCCGGCGGAACCCAGCGTTTCCGCCGCGACGCCCACCAGCGTGCGGGTCAGCGAGGTCGGCTCGGGATGGGCGTGGACGATCAGCACGGTCTTGCGACCTGCGGCGGAGGCGGCGGTGGAAGCGGAAGCGGCGACTGCCGCGGCGCCGATGGCGGCGGGATGGTCTCTGTTGGAAGTAGCGGTCATGTCGGACTCCAGGAAGGTCGGGAATGGGCGTCAGTCTGACGAGCGCGACCCCATCCGTGAAATCACCTCTTCTCTGTCCTACTATCCAAAGCATGGATACCAGCCGGCTCGACCTCAACCTGCTCGTGACGCTCGAGGCGCTGCTGACCGAGCGCAATGTCACCAAGGCCGCCGCCCGGCTGGGCCTCAGCCAGCCCGCGGTCAGCGCGCAGCTCAGCCGGTTGCGCGATGTCTTCGAGGACCCGCTGCTGCTCCCGGCGCAGCGCGGCATGACGCCCACCGCCAAGGCCCTGTCGCTGTTCGAGCCGCTGCGCCAGGCGCTGGACCAGGTGCGCGGGGTCGCGAGTTCGCACCTGCACTTCGAGCCGGGCAGCGCCGAACTGACGGTGACCATCGCCGCCTCGGACTACCTGCAGGCCTCGGTCCTGCGTCCGCTGGTGCTGCGGCTGCGACGGGAAGCGCCGGGAGTGCGCATCGCCGTCCGGCACCTGGACCCGCACCAGCATGCCGCCCAGATGGCGCGCGGCGACGTCGACCTGGGGCTGATGCAGCCGATCGAGGCCGCGGACAGCTTGCGGCTGCGCCCGCTCTTCCATGAGCGCTACGTGCTCATCGCGCGGCGCGGCCATCCCGCCGTCAGCGGTCGGCTCACGGCCAAGGCCTTCTCCAAACTGGAGCAGGTGGTGGTCTCGCCGGCCGGCGGCGCCTTCAGCACGCCGGTGGACCAGGCGCTCGCGGGCCTCGGGCTGACGCGCCAGGTCGTGCTGTCGGCGGCGTCCTTCCTGTTCGTGCCCGACATCGTCGGCCGCTCCGACCTGGTCGCCCTGGTGCCCGAGCGCCTGGTCAAGGGCCAGGCCGCCGGCCTGCAGGTGCTGCCGCCGCCGCTGCCGATCGACGGCTTCGACATCGCCATGGTCTGGCACGAGCGCAACCACGGCCACGCGGCGCAGCGCTGGCTGCGCGATCAGGTGTTCGCGATCGCCGGGCCCCGCGCGCGAGCAGGCACGGACGCCGCCCCGTCGTGAATTCCGTCGCGCAGGACCCGTTGCGCCTTGGCGTTTTCACCAAGCCGGCCGACACATCCTGAAACGAACATGCGCCCCGCGTGGTCAGAACGGTCGTCACCTCGATAGAAGCCGCCGCCACGCTTCGAGGGAGAGCAACGATGGGACATCCTTCCGGACTGACCGGTTTCCGCAAGATCTACGCCGCCTGCGATCGCGCGATGCTGCTGATCCTGGCGGTCAGCTGGCTGCTCGCGTTGGGGCTGGGCTGGCGCTATGCGCAGTTCGGGCTGGCGACGGGCATAGGCACCGCGCTGCTGGCCGTGGCCGGGCTGGCCTACGCGGCGGCACCGGGCGCCACCGCCACGCGCATGACGCTCACCACCGCGCAGGCGCTGATGGTGATGCTGCACATCCACCTGGGCGGCGGCATGGTCGAGCTGCACTTCGGCGTCTTCGTCACGCTGGCCTACCTGCTGATGTACCGCGACTGGAAGGTGCTGGTGCTGGGGGCGGCGCTCTTCGCCGTCCACCACCTGCTCTTCGATCGCCTGCTCGCCGCCGGTTTCGGCACCTACTGCCTGAGCGAACCCGACTTCGGCCGCATCGTGCTGCATGCGGCCTACGTCGTCGCGCAGACCGGCATCGAGCTGGTGATGGCCGCGCACATGCGGCGCAACACCAAGGAAGGGCTGGAGCTGCATGACCTGGTCCGCGCGCTGGGCAGCCGCGACGACCGCCTCGCGCTCGACGTCGCGCATGTGAAGGCGAGCACGCCGGCGGGTCTCAAGATCAAGGACTCGCTGCAGCGCCTGAACGCGGCGATGGCGCGCGTGCGGGAAGCGGCGCAGCACATCGGCAGCGCCTCGACGCAGATCGCCGCCGGCAACACCGACCTCTCGGGCCGCACCGAGCAGGCGGCCGCCAGCCTGCAGGAAACCGCCGCCTCGGTGCAGCAGCTCGCGGCCACGGTGCGTCATACCGCCGAGGCCGCGCAGCAGGCCCGCGAGCTCTCCGACCAGGCGATGCGGGTCGCCGACGCCGGCGGCAGCGCGGTCACCCGCGTCGTGTCGACGATGGAGGAGATCCACCGCGCTTCCGGCCGCATCGCCGACATCATCGGCGTCATCGACGGCCTGGCCTTCCAGACCAACATCCTGGCGCTGAACGCGGCGGTCGAGGCCGCGCGCGCCGGCGAGCAGGGCCGCGGCTTCGCGGTGGTGGCGGCGGAGGTCCGCACGCTCGCGCAGCGTTCCGCGCAGGCGGCCAAGGAGATCAAGACCCTGATCGGCGCCTCCACCGAGCAGGTCGGCAGCGGCGCGACGCTGGTGCAGGAGGCGGGCCGCACGATGGCCGACATCGTGGCCTCGGTGCAGCGCGTGGGCGCGCTGATCAACGACATCGCCGATGCCGCCGGCGAACAGCGCCGCGACTTCGGCCGCATCGACGCCGCGGTCACGCAGCTCGACGAGATGACGCAGCGCAACGCCGCGCTGGTGGTCGAGTCGGCCTCCGCGGCGACCACGCTCGACGACCACGCCAGCCAGCTCAACCGCGTCGTCGGCGCCTTCGACCTGGGCCGGAGTCAGGGCTATCCCGCGTGACGCCGCAACGACATCCCGGGTCGTCGCCGGCCGCACCGGAACGCACGCCAAACGCTCGACAAACGATCTCTTAACCTGAAGCTGTCCCGAAGCTGTCGGGATCCCTTCATGGACCGGTCGCTGCGCAGAAACGCGTACGACACGGACCGGCGCGACCGGAACCATGGGCACATCTCGGACCTCCCCGGTGTGCTTCATGACCCTCAATCGATCGCTCGCGAGAGGCTTGTTCCTCGCCGCGGTGGCCCTGTTCTTCGGACTGGGCGCGCTGCGTTATCCCATCGGCCGCATGGACCATGCCGGTCCCGGGCTGTTCCCACTGATGATCAGCGTCCTGCTGGGCCTGGTGGCGCTGGCCACCATCGTGCGCGGCGTCGTCGCGGGCGGCCCCGGGCTGGACTTCAAGGTCCGCAACATCGGCCTGATCCTGGCGGCGCTGTGCGCGTTCTCGCTGGTCTCGCGCTTCCTCAACATGTCGGCCGGCATCGTGGTCATGGTGTTCATCGCCACGGCCGCGGGCAGCAACTACTCGTGGAAGCGCAACGTGGTGATCTCGATCGGCCTGCTGGCGATCGCCTTCATCTTCCAGAAGTTCCTCGGCCTCAACCTGCCGCTGCTGTAAGGACCCGGCCATGGACATCCTGCACAACCTCGCCTTCGGCTTCGAGCACGCGCTGACCTGGCAGAACCTGATGTTCTGCGCGATCGGCTGCGTGGTGGGCACCCTGGTCGGCCTGCTGCCGGGCCTGGGCCCGCTGGCCACCATCAGCGTGCTGCTGCCGCTGACCTATTCGATCCCGGTCAACGGCGCGCTGATCATGCTGGCCGGCATCTACTACGGCGCGCAGTACGGCGACAGCGTCAGCGCGATCACGATGAAGATCCCGCACGCCAGCTCCATCGTGGCCTGCATCGACGGCTACCAGATGACCTTGAAGGGCAAGACCGGTCTGGCGCTCTTCACCGCGGGCATCTCGAGCTTCATCGGCGGCACCGTCGCCATCGTCGTGCTGGCCTGCCTGGCGCCGACGCTGGGCGAGGTGGCCTTCCTCTTCGGCCCGGCCGACTACTGCGCGCTGATGCTGCTGGGCTTCCTGTGCGTGAGCTTCGTGACCACGGGCAGCCTGCTCAACGGCCTGGCGATGTGCCTGATCGGCGTGCTGTTCGGCCAGATCGGCACCGACGTCAACTCCGGCATGGAGCGCTACACCTTCGACATGCCCTTCCTGGCCGAGGGCGTGGGCCTGGTCAGCATCGCGCTGGGCTGCTTCGGCATCGCGGAGATCTCCAAGAACCTGGACGCGAAGAACGAGCGCACGCCCTTCAACGGCAAGATCCACCTGATGCCGACCTGGGCCGAGTTCAAGCGCATCATCCCCAGCGCGCTGCGCGGCAGCGTGGTGGGCTCGGTGCTGGGCATCCTGCCCGGCGGCGGCCCGACGATCGCGCAGTTCGCCGCCTACGCGGTGGACAAGAAGGTCAGCAAGTACCGCCACGAGATCGGCGACGGCGCCATCGAGGGCGTGGCCGGCCAGGCCGCGGCGGACGAGTCGGCCGCGCGCACCAGCTTCATCCCGCTGATGAGCATCGGCATCCCGGAGAACCCGGTGATGGCGCTGATGATGGCCGCGTTCATCATCAAGGGCATCCAGCCGGGGCCCAACATGATCGGCGGGCACCCCGACATCTTCTGGGGCCTGGTCGCCTCGATGTGGGTGGGCAACGTGTTCCTGGTCGTGCTGAACGTGCCGCTGGTGCGCTACTGGCTGTCGGTCTTCAAGATCCCGTACAACGTGCTGTTCCCGTCGATCCTGTTCTTCTGCTGCATCGGCACCTTCAGCGTCAACAACAACCTGGACGACATCTTCGTCACCGCGGCCTTCGGCCTGGCGGGCTACATCTTCATGCGGCTGGACATGGACCCCGCACCGTTGATGCTGGGCTTCATCCTGGGCCCGATGCTGGAGGAGAACTTCCGGCGCGCGATGCTGATCAGCCGCGGCAAGTTCGACGTCTTCGTGCAGCGCCCGATCAGCGCGACGCTGCTGGGCATCATCGCGATCTTCATCGCCTGGCAGTTCATCGCCTTCCTCCTGGCCAATCGCAAGGGCGCGAAGAAGCCCGAGGGCGGCAATGACCACGACCAGGATCCGGACGCCGGCAAGGTCGCCCCGCAAGGCGCGTGACCCTCACCCCCCGCCCTCTCCCGCAGTGCGGGAGAGGGAGCCATGTGAGACCGACTCGCTCCCGCAACTCCCTCTCCCGCACTGCGGGAGAGGGTGGGGGTGAGGGCCGGGGTCTCTCGCAGGCCCATCACCCCTTCTTGATCGACACCCCACCATCCACCAGCATCGCCGTGCCCGTCATGAATGACGACGCCGGCGATGCCAGGAACAGCGCCGCGCGGGCGATCTCTTCGGGAGAGGCGATCCGCCCCAGCGCATGCAGCTGCGCCACGGCGGCCATCTGCTCCGCCGTGCCGTTCATCGCATGCGCGAGCGGCGTGTCCGTGCCGCCGGGCAGCAGCGCATTGACGCGGATGCCGTCCGCCGCCGCCTCGACCGCCAGCGCCTGCGTCAGCCCGATCAGGCCGGACTTGCTCGCCGCGTAGCAGGCGGTGCCCGGGAAACCGGCGGTGTGGCCGACGAAGGTCGAGGTGAAGATCAGCGCGCCGCCGCCGCGCTCCCGCAGCGCCGGCAGCTGATGCTTCGCGCCGACGAATGCACCGGTGAGGTTGACGTCGACGGCCTCTCGCCAGGCTTCCAGCGAGACCTCCGGCGTCGGCCCGAGCGCGCCGAGCGTGCCGGCATTGTTGAAGGCGATGTCCAGTCCGCCGAAGCGCGAGCGCGCCAGCGCGACCAACGCCTGCGCGAAGGACTCGTCGCGGACGTCGCCGGCCAGGGCGGTGGCATGGCCGCCGGCCGCCTCGATCTCGTCGACCAGCGTGTCGAGCGCCGCGGCCCGCCGGGCGCCGACAACGACGGCCGCGCCGGCGCTCGCGAACAGCAGCGCGGTCGCGCGGCCGATGCCGCTGCTGGCGCCGGTGACCAGCGCGACCTGGCCGGTCAGTTGGAAGGGATGGGGATGAGAGGCGGGATGGGCATGCATCGCGGAAGCTCCGGTCGTGGTGATGAGACCGGAGTCTTCCGCCGCGCCAGCGCGATGTCTGGCCGGATGCGGACCTGGAATTCGATGCGCTCAGCGACTGCCGAGCATCCCCTTGCGCTCGATGAACGCGACCACCTCGTCGAGCCCGCTCAGCGTCTTGAGGTTGGTCATCACGAAGGGCCGCGTCGGGCGCATGCGTTTCGTGTCCGCTTCCATGACCTCGAGGTTGGCGCCGACATGCGGCGCGAGGTCGGTCTTGTTGATCACGAACAGGTCGCTCTTCGTGATGCCGGGGCCGCCCTTGCGCGGGATCTTCTCGCCGGCGGCGACATCGATGACGTAGATCGTCAGGTCGCTCAGCTCCGGGCTGAAGGTGGCGGCGAGGTTGTCGCCGCCGGACTCGATGAAGACGACGTCCGCGTCCGGGAACTGCGCCAGCATGCGGTCGATCGCCTCGAGGTTGATCGACGCGTCCTCGCGGATCGCCGTGTGCGGGCAGCCGCCGGTCTCCACGCCCATGATCCGCTCGGCGGGCAGCGCGCCGCTGACGGTCAGCAGGCGCTGGTCCTCCTTGGTGTAGATGTCGTTGGTGATGGCGACCAGGTCCCAGCGCTCGCGCATGGCCTTGCACAGCATCTCCAGCAGCGTCGTCTTGCCGGAGCCGACCGGACCGCCGATGCCCACCCGCAGCGGCGGCAGCGTCTTGGTGCGACCGGGAACGTGATGCAGCGGCGAGGCGTGGGGCGTGGTGGTGCTCATGATCGGAACAGTCGGGAGTACTGGGTTTCGTGGCGCGCCGCGAGGATGGACAGCATCGGCGCGAAGAGCTGGCGCCGCGCGGGCGGGGTCGCGACGGCCTCGGCCACCGCGGCGGGAATCTCGGCCGCCAGGCGCGCCAGCACGCGCTGGCCGGCGGTCTGGCCCAGCGGCACGGCCTTCAGCGCGGCCTGCACCTGGTTCTCGGCCCAGCCGAAGGCCTGCGCGTGCAGCGCCTGGTCGACGGGCACGTCGATCGTCGACAGCGCGAGCGCCATGACGAAGGCATGGTGGGCGGGCCGCCCCTCGCCGCAGTCGACCAGCAGCGCCAGCTGCGCCGCCGTGGCCATCGGCTGGCCGCGCAGCCAGACGAGCAGGGACTGCCCCATCTGCTCGCTCTGCAGCCGGGCCTCGGCGCCGTCGCGCGTGGTGCGCAGCCAGCGGGCCAGCGCACGCAGCGCTGGTTCGTCGCCGGCCCGCCAGGCGACGATGCCTTCGGCGATCGCCGCCAGGTCGCCGCGCGCGAGCAACCGCAGCTGCTGGCTCAACCAGGCGCCGGCGCTCGCGTCGTCATGCACGTGGCCGTGCTCGACCGCCGCCTCCAGCCCCTCGGAGTAGGAGAACGCCCCGATCGGCAACGCCGGCGACGCGAGCCAGACCAGCCGCAACAGCGGCGGGACCGGATCAGTGCTCGTGTCCACAACCCGGGCCATGCACGTGCGGCGTCGTGGCCGACTGGATGGCGATGGTCTTCTTCGGCGCGGCCGCGGGCGCTGGGGCATGGCTGTGCTCATGCGCATGGCCGTGCTCGTGTGCATGGTCGTGCCCGTGCCCGTGCCCGTGCTCGTGCCCATGGCCGTGGTCATGTCCATGGCCGTGGGAGTGCCCGTGGCCACCGGCCGCATAGGCGCCGCCTTCAGGCTCGAAGCCCTCCTCCACCGCGTTCACGATCAGGTGCATCGCGCGCAGCATGTCGGCCAGCACATGGTCCGGCTCGATCTTGAGGTGATCGGGCTGGAGCTCGATCTGCACATGGCGGTTGCCCAGGTGATACGCCGCGCGGACCAGGTCGAACGGCGAGCCGTGCGACGCGCAGGCGGTGATGCGCAGCAGCGGCTGCGGCGCGGCGATCACGCGCACCAGCGAGCCGTCCTCGGCCACCAGCACGTCGCCGCCGCGCACCGCGGTGCCGCGCGGCAGGAAGACGCCGAGCTCGCGGCCCTGGTTGTCGGTGGCCTGGAAGCGGCTCTTCTGGCGCGTGTCCCAGTCGAGCGTCACGCTAGCCGCGCGCTTGAGCAGCACCGGCGCCAGGCCCGCGCCGCGCGCGAGCAGTTTGGAGACTTGGATCATTCAGAACAGGAAGTAGCGCTGCGCCATCGGAAGCACCGAGGCGGGCTCGCAGTGCAGCAGCAGGCCGTCGGCGCGCACCGCGTAGGTCTGGGGATCGACCTCCATCCGCGGGGCGTAGGCATTGTGGACCATGTCCTTCTTGCCCACGCCGCGGATGCCCTTCACCGCCACCGCCGTCTTGGCGAGTCCATAGCGCGCGGCCACGCCGCCCGCGATCGCGGCCTGCGACACGAAGCTCAGCGAGGCCCGCGCCAGCGAGCCGCCAAAGCTGCCGAACATCGGCCGGTAGTGCACCGGCTGCGGCGTCGGGATCGAGGCGTTGGGATCGCCCATCGCGGCCAGCGCGATCACGCCGCCCTTGAGGATCAGCGAGGGCTTGACGCCGAAGAAGGCCGGCTTCCAGATCACCAGGTCGGCCCACTTGCCGACCTCGATGCTGCCGACCTCGTGACTGATGCCGTGCGCGATCGCCGGATTGATCGCGAGCTTGGCGACATAGCGCTTCACGCGGCCGTTGTCGTGGCGCTCCGAATCGCCGGGCAGCTGCCCGCGTTGCTGCTTCATCTTGTGCGCGGTCTGCCAGCAGCGCAGGATCACCTCGCCTACGCGGCCCATCGCCTGCGAGTCGGAGCTGAACATGCTGATCGCGCCGAGGTCGTGCAGGATGTCCTCAGCCGCGATGGTCTCCTTGCGGATGCGGCTCTCGGCGAAGGCCAGGTCCTCGGCGATCGCCGGGTCCAGGTGATGGCACACCATCAGCATGTCGACGTGCTCGTCGAGCGTGTTGATCGTGTAGGGCCGCGTCGGGTTGGTGGAGCTGGGCAGCACGTTGGCCTCGCCCACCACCTTCAGGATGTCGGGCGCATGGCCGCCGCCGGCGCCTTCGGTGTGGAAGGTGTGGATGGTGCGGCCCTTGAAGGCCGCGACCGTGTCCTCGACAAAGCCGCTCTCGTTGAGCGTGTCGGTGTGGATCGCGACCTGCGTGTCGGTGGCCTCGGCCACGTCCAGGCAGTTGGAGATCGCCGCCGGCGTGGTGCCCCAGTCCTCGTGCAACTTCAGGCCGATCGCGCCGGCCTCGATCTGCTCGACCAGCGCTTCCGGCCGGCTCGCGTTGCCCTTGCCGAGGAAGCCCAGGTTCATCGGGAAGGCATCGGCCGCCTGCAGCATGCGCTCGATGTGCCACGGCCCTGGCGTGCAGGTGGTGGCGAAGGTGCCGGTCGCCGGACCGGTGCCGCCGCCCAGCATCGTCGTCACGCCGCTGGCCAGCGCCTCCTCGATCTGCTGCGGGCAGATGAAGTGGATGTGGGAGTCGATCGCGCCGGCAGTGACGATCGCTCCCTCGCAGGCGATGACCTCGGTGCCGGGACCGATGACGATGTCCACGCCCGGCTGCGTGTCCGGATTGCCGGCCTTGCCGATGGCGACGATGCGGTGGTCCTTCAGGCCGATGTCGGCTTTCACGATGCCCCAGTGGTCCAGGATCAGCGCATTGGTCAGCACCGTGTCGACGGCGCCCTGCGCGCGGGTGCGCTGCGACTGCGCCATGCCGTCGCGGATGGTCTTGCCGCCGCCGAACTTCACTTCCTCGCCGTAGCCGCCGGCGCGCAACGTCAGGTCGTCCTCGACCTCGATGACGAGCGCCGTGTCGGCGAGCCGGACGCGGTCGCCCACGGTCGGGCCGAACATCTCGGCATAGGCGCGTTTGCCGATGCGGGCCATCACAGCGCTCCCTGGATCAGGCCGCGGAATCCCCAGATCTCGCGCAGGCCGGCGATGTCGACCAGCTCGACGGTGCGTTGCTGGCCGGGCTCGAAGCGCACGGCGGTGCCGGACGCGATGTTCAGGCGCATGCCGCGCGCGGCCTCGCGGTCGAAGCTCAAGGCGGCGTTGGTCTCGGCGAAGTGGTAATGGGAGCCGACCTGGATGGGGCGGTCCGCCGCGTTGACCACGGTCAGCACCAGCGTGCGGCGGCCGGGATTGAGCTCGAGCTCGCCGGCGTCGGTCAGCAGTTCGCCGGGGATCATGCGATCACCAGCCGGGTCAGCAGGCCCAGGCCCAGCAGCGCGATCGCGCCACCGGCCGCGCGCGACCAGACCGGCGCCAGCGCGCGCAGCTTCAGGCCCAGCGCCAGGCCGCCCGCATGCAGCAGCGCCGTCGCGAGCACCATGCCCACGAGCGCCGCGCCGCCGCCGAGCTCGGCGCCATGCGCCAAGCCATGGAAGACGGCGAACGCACCGACCAGCGCGGCCGATGCCGTGGCGCCCAGCCGCCAGCGCGCCGCGGCGACCAGCCCCAGCACCAGCACCGAGGCGGCGACCATCGGCTCCACGCCCGGCACCGCGAGGCCCTGCGTCCCCAGCCCCAGGCCCGCCAGCGCGCCGACCAGCAGCAGCCCGGCGAAGGCGAACGGCGCGGCCAGCATGCGCCGGCCGGTCTGCGTGAGCGCGCTCCACAGCCCCACGGCCAGCATCGCGGCGAGGTGGTCCAGGCCGGTGAACGGGTGCATGAACCCGGCCGTCAGGCCATGGTCATGGGCGGCGTCGCCGGCATGGGCGGCGGCCACGGCGGGCAGCGCGGCAACGGCCGTCGCGACGAGGAGGCGTCGGATCATGGGAGGTCCTCAGGGAATCGGTTGGTGGACGGTGACGAGCTTGGTGCCGTCGGGGAAGGTGGCCTCGACCTGGATGTCGGGAATCATCTCGGCCACGCCGTCCATGACGTCGTCGCGGGTGAGCAGCTCGCGGCCGGCCTTCATCATCTGCGCGACGGTCCGGCCCTCGCGGGCGCCCTCCATCACGGCGGCGCTGAGGTAGGCCACGGCTTCGGGATAGTTGAGCTTCAGGCCCTTGGCCTTGCGCCGCTCGGCGAGCAAGGCGGCGGTGAAGATCAGCAGCTTGTCTTTCTCTCGGGGCGTGAGTTCCATGGCCTTCAGCGGGTGGGCGACGACGCGCCATTCTTGGATGCCGGTCCACCGCTAGCAAGCCCCATGCCGGTGCGGGCACGGTTCATGCATTTCCCGCCCTGCCCCGCCCCATGGACACGCCGCCCGCCCCCCAGGACGCCCCGCAGCACATCATCAAGCTGCGGCGGGACTACAACGCCTGGGTCGCCCGCGAGACGCTGGAGGACTACGCTCTGCGCTACACGCCGCAGCGCTTCCGGCGCTGGACGAGCTGGCGCGTGGCCAACACCGCCTTCGGCGCGGCCTCCTTCCTGATCCTGGAGGCGGTCGGCGCGACGCTGCTGCTGCAGTACGGCTGGACCAACGCGGCGCTGGCCATCCTGGCCACCGGCCTGATCATCTTCCTGGCCGGCCTGCCGATCAGCGTCTACGCGGCGCGGCATGGCGTCGACATGGACCTGCTGACGCGGGGCGCCGGCTTCGGCTACATCGGCTCGACGCTGACCTCGCTGATCTACGCGAGCTTCACCTTCATCTTCTTCGCGCTGGAGGCGGCGGTGATGGCCTACGCGCTGGAGCTGGCGCTGGACATCCCGCCGCAGTGGGGCTACCTGCTGTGCGCGCTGGCCGTGATCCCGCTGGTCACCCACGGCATCTCCGCCATCAGCCGGCTGCAGCTGTGGACGCAGCCGCTGTGGTTGGCACTGCTGGTGCTGCCCTTCGCCTGGGTGGGATGGCTTCATCCTGGTGCATTCGACGGCATCACGACCCAGATTGGGTCGCAATCGGGGACCGCGGCCTTCGACGCGCACGCCTTCGGTGCAGCGCTGACCGTCGGCGTGGCGCTGATCACGCAGATGGGCGAGCAGGCCGACTACCTGCGCTTCATGCCGCGCCAGACCGCCGCTAACCGGTTGGGCTGGTGGGCGGCGGTGCTGGCCGGCGGCCCGGGCTGGATCGTGCTGGGCGTGCTGAAGATGCTGGGCGGCGCGATGCTGGCCTACCTCGCGGTCAGCCACGCGGTGCCGGCGGAACGCGCGGTCGACCCCAACCAGATGTACCTCGCCGCCTACGAGTACGTCTTCCCCCAGTACGGCTGGGCGGTCGCGGCGACGGCGCTGTTCGTCGTCGTCTCGCAGCTCAAGATCAACGTCACCAATGCCTACGCGGGCTCGCTGGCGTGGAGCAACTTCTTCTCGCGGCTGACCCACAGCCATCCAGGACGCGTCGTCTGGGTCGTGTTCAACACGCTGATCGCGTTCATGCTGATGTCGATGAACGTCTTCGAGGCGCTGGGCCATGTGCTGGGCCTGTACGCCAACGTCGCGATCGCGTGGATCATGGCCGTCGTCGCGGACCTGGTGATCAACAAGCCGCTGGGGCTGTCGCCGCCGGGCATCGAGTTCAAGCGCGCCCATCTCTACGACGTGAACCCGGTCGGCGTGGGCGCGATGGCGCTGGCCTCGGTGCTCTCGGTGGCGGCGCACCTCGGGCTGATGGGCACGCTGGCGCAGGCCTGGTCGGCGGCGATCGCGATGGTGACGGCGCTCGCGAGCGCACCGCTGATCGCCTGGGCGACCAGGGGCCGCTACTACCTCGCCCGCCCGGCGGCGGAGATCCAGGCGGCCGGCACCGAGGCCGTGCGCCGCTGCGTGATCTGCGAGCGCGACTACGAGGGCCCCGACATGGCCCACTGCCCGGCGTACCGCGGCGCGATCTGCTCGCTGTGCTGCACGCTGGATGCCCGCTGCGGCGATCTGTGCAAGCCGCACGCCAGCCTCTCGGCGCAGTGGTCGAGCGCGCTGCGCCGGGTGCTGCCGCGCCGCGGCTGGGCCTACATCGACACCGGGCTGGGCCACTACCTGCTGCTGATGCTGGTCATCACGCCGCTGCTGGCGACGCTCTTCGGCCTGCTCTATCACCAGCAGCTGCAGCAGCTGCCACAGGTGCCGCTGATCGATGCCGCGGCGCAGGACGCCTTGCGCGCGAGCGTGCGCACTGGCCTGCTGAAGGCCTTCTTCGCGCTGCTGCTGGTGGCCGGCACGGTGGCCTGGTGGCTGGTGCTCGCGCACCAGAGCCGCGAGGTCGCGCAGGAGGAATCCAAGCGCCAGACGCAGGCGCTGATGCGCGAGATCGATTCGCACCGCCGCACCGACGAGGCGCTGCAGGGCGCGCGGCTGCAGGCCGAGCGCGCGCAGGCCGCGGCCGAGGCGGCCAACCAGGCCAAGAGCCGCTACATCAGCACCATCAGCCATGAGCTGCGCACGCCGCTGAACAGCATCCTGGGCTACGCCCAGCTGATGGCGGCGGACGCGGCCCTGCCGCCGCAGCGGCGCCAGGCGGTGCAGGTCATCAAGCGCGGCGGCGAGCACCTGATGCAGCTGATCGACGGCACGCTGGACATCGCCCGCATCGAGGCCGGCCGGCTGAGCCTGGAGCCGGGGCCGGTCCGCTTCGACGAGCTGCTGCGCGAGCTGGCCGACATGTTCGAGCCGCAGGCCGCGGCCAAGGGGCTGCGCTTCCGCTTCGAGCCGCAGGGCGCGCTGCCCGGCTGGGTGCGCGCCGACGAGCAGCGGCTGCGGCAGATCCTCATCAACCTGCTGGGCAACGCGATCAAGTTCACCGCCGCGGGCGAGGTCACGCTGCGGGTGCGGCACGGCCGCGAGATGGCGACGCTGGAGATCGCCGACACCGGCCCCGGCATGGACGCCGCGGAGCTGGCGCGCATCTTCGAGCCCTTCGCTCGCGGAACCCGCGGCACCGGTGGCGCGCCGGGCGCGGGACTGGGG
The DNA here is from genome assembly GCF_052044995.1 of Roseateles sp. 22389. Lineage (NCBI taxonomy): Bacteria > Pseudomonadati > Pseudomonadota > Betaproteobacteria > Burkholderiales > Sphaerotilaceae > Roseateles > Roseateles sp. 22389. The sequence goes on along the minus strand of NZ_JBQEOF010000007.1, from coordinate 156,155 downwards.
CTGACCATCGCGAAGATGCTGACCGAGCTGATGGGCGGCGAGATGTCGGCCACCAGCACGCCGGGCCAGGGCTCGACCTTCCGGGTGCGGCTGTTCCTGCCGGAGCTGCACGGCCGCATCTGGGACACGCCGCGCATGCGACGCGTCGCGAAGGAACGCATCGGCCTGGACGGCGCGTCGCCACGGGTGCTGGTGGTCGACAACGAATCGGACGACCGCCAGTTGCTGATCGAACTGCTGGAGCCGCTGGGCTTCACCGTGCGCGAGGCTTGCAGCGGTCACGACGCGCTGGACCTGGTCGCCGCCGGCTGGGTGCCCGACGCGGTGCTGATGGACCTGGCGATGCCGGGCATCGACGGCTGGGAGACGATCCGGCGGCTGCGGCGCATGCTGGGCGACCTGGGCGTGCAGGCGCCCGCCGTGGCGGTGGTCTCGGCCAACGCGTTTGAACGCGGCCAGGACAACGATGCCGGCATCGCGGCGCGCGACTTCATCCTCAAGCCGGTGCGCCATGAGCTGCTGCTGGACTGGCTGACCGAACGGCTGTCGCTGGCCTGGCGGGCGGCGCCGGACCGGAGCGTGGCGCCGTCCGCGCTGGCCGGGGCCGCCGCGTCCACCGCGACATCGACGGCCACATCGACCGCCACACCGGTCGAGGTACCGCCGCCGGCCCGCCTGGCCGGGCTGCGCGAGGCGCTGCAGCTGGGCTACTACCGCGGCGTGCTGCAGCAGCTCGACGCGATCGAGGCGGCCGATCCGGCCTGGCGTGGCTTCTGCGACGCGCAGCGGACGCTGGCGCGCCAATTCCAGTTCGAGGCGATGCTGCGCGGCCTGCCGCGCGGCGAGGACCTCCCGAGACCGACCGAGTTGGGTGACCCGAGATGAACTCCGTGCTTCCTTCCGCCGTCACGACGTTGCTCGACCAGCAGCAGGGCGATCGCGTCCTGATGGTCGACGACGTGCCCGACAACCTGTCGCTGCTGCATGACGCGCTGGACGAGCACGGCTACACGGTGCTGGCGGCGACGAACGGCGAGGCGGCGCTCGCCTGCGCCCGGCAGGGGCGGCCGGACATCGTGCTGCTGGACGCGATGATGCCGGGCATGGACGGTTTCGAGGTGGCGCGGCGGCTGAAGGCCGATCCGTCGACGGCGCACATCCCGATCGTCTTCATGACGGGGCTGACGGAGACCGAGCACCTCGTCGCCGCGTTGCAGGCGGGCGGCGTCGACTACGTGACCAAGCCGCTGGATCCGCGCGCGGTGCTGGCGCGCATGCAGGTGCACCTGCAGGGCGCGCGCCAGGCCCGTCAGACGCGCCAGGCGCTGGACGCCTTCGGCTACGCGAGCATCGCGGTGCGGGCGTCGTCGGGCCGGCTGCTGTGGCAGACGCCGCTGGCCCGCGAGCTGCTGCAGCTCTACTTCGGCACGGTGGCGCCGCAGACGCCCGCGCCGGTGCTGGCGTGGCTGCGCAAGACGCTCGACGAGATGGCGCGCCAATCACCGGGCGACGGTGCGCCGCCGCAGGAGCCGCCGCGCCTGTGCGCCGAGCTCGGCGCGCGGCGGCTGAGCTTCCGGCTGCACCACTGCATCGGCGGCGAGGAGCCGAACGGCGCGGGTCCGGAAACCGCGGCCGGCATCAGCGCCGCTTCAGGCACTGCGGGCGGCGACTGGCTGATCGTCATGCGCGAGGTCTCGGACGCCGCGGTGATCCGCTCGCTGGGCCTGGCCTTCAGCCTCACCGCGCGCGAAGCCGAGGTGCTGTACTGGGTCGTCAAGGGCAAGATCAACCGCGACATCGGTGAGATCCTCGGCGCCAGCCCGGCGACGGTGAAGAAGCACCTGGAGCGCATCCACGCCAAGCTCGGCGTGGAGACCCGCACCGCGGCGGCCGCGATGGCGCTGACACGGGTCAGGGAGATGCATCCGCAGTGGGAGGTGTGAGGCGCCCGCGGCGCTCACGCGCGGCCGGTCGCCCGCTCCTCCTGAAGCCGCCGGACCGGGTCCAGCTGGACCGCGCAGGCGGGCACCATGGCTTCGAGCAGGTCGGCATCGATGGCCTCGAGGATGTCGATGCCGTACTGGCGATGGGCCCGGCGTCCCGCAGAGCTCTTGGAGAGTTGGAAGATGCGTTGAATCGCCGCCCCGAGGCGGGCCGCGAACTCGGCGTTTCCGCACGCCTGCGAGAACAGCGCCGCCTTGGCAACCTGCACGGCCCAGCGCGCCTGGGTTTCGACGTGCGATCCCTTGCTGTCCCGGAGCCCCGCGAGGTTGTGGATGCGCGACTCCAGCACGTCGAAAGGGCTCATCACCCGCAGGAGCTGTCCCTCGGCGATCTCAAAGCTCAGACATCCGGCAATGACCCGCCGAGTGAAAACACCGCATTTCTCCAATCCGCCCGTGGCGAACAGCAGATGGAGGATGTCGACATTGCCTTCCTTCCTGGCAGGGGCCGGGATCCTGACCTGGGCGACCAGAGAGGTCCGTGCCGTCTTTCGGGGCAACTCCACGCGGGCACCCAGCCGCCTGGCCAGTTCGTGGGCATCCGAGACATCCCCGATCACGTCAGCGTCAGCGGTGATCGCCGCGCCGTGCGTCGATATCCCGTAGCGCTTCATCCAGAAGCCCAGCGCCTGACCTCCCACCAGGATGACGCCAGCCGGCAGGCTGGTGAGCACCCGATCGAGCAAGCGCCCCTCGAGAGCAGCTTCTTCGTCGGGCAGTCGCGGTTGCGTCGTCATGGTCAGTAGGGTGAGTCCAGGGCCCTCGCATTCTTGGCCCGCTCCTCGGTGAACCAGATCGACTCCGAGGGCTGGGACGCTCCGGACTTGATCGCCTCGATGTCCCGTGCCTGCTCGATCCGTTTGGCGGCCCGCAGGTCGTCCTCGATACGCGCCATGGCCTGCGTGCCGTGATCGCCCCGCAACAGCTCCAGCAGCAATTGCGAGCGGACGCCGGAGTTCTCCAGCGCCTGGCCGATGCGCGCCCAGAACTCGACCTGCTGCGCGGCGGAACGGGCCACGTACTCGCCGGTCTCCTGGGCATCTCGGAACAGCTGATTGCTGATCCGGATCGAATTCGAACTCATCGCACCTCCGTAGCAGTTTGCACTCAGAAGATGCACTCTGCCACACTTTGGGAGTCCACGGAGCAAAAGCAACGAAGGCCCCGGAAGGGGCCTTCGTCCTTCATCGATCAGGCGATCCTGGATCGCCTCTGTCTTCAGGGCAGGCGTAGGCGGTCGCCCTCGCGGATCACGGCCGTCTGCTCGCGACCGCGGCCGATCACGTAGTACACGGTCAGGACCTTGGACTCGCCGTAGGCCGGGTCGCCGCCCGCCAGGTCGTTGCCGGCCTGCACGTCGAGGCGGCCGCCGCGGCTGATGTTGCGCAGGCGCTCGGTCACGTCGACATAGCGGCCGCCGCTGCCGTAGGTGGCCCGCACGATCGTCAGGCGCTGGCTCGGCGGACCGTAGTCGCCACCACCGGCGTCCGGCCGGCCGTCCCAGCCGCCGTTCCAGCCGCCCTGGCCCCAGTCGCCACGGCCCCAGCCGGTGAACTGGGCGCCGTCGATCCAGGCGCCCTCGCGGTAGTCGAAGGTGCGCACCTGGCCGCTGCGGTCGCGGGCATAGATGCGCAGCATCTTCGTGCGGCCGACCGCCGGGTCATCGCGGAACAGGTCGTTGGTCACCCGCACCTTCGCGTCGCGGCGCGCCAGTTCGCGCAGGCGGCTGGTGACGTCGATGCTGGCTTCGGGCACGCCGTAGCGCGCGCCCAGGATGGCGTAGGCACCGTCGTCATGGCCGCCGGGACCGTCCCAGCCGCCGCTGCCGCCGCCCTGGCCCCATTCGCCGCCGCGCCAGCCGGTGAAGTCGTTGCCGTCGATGACGTTGCCCTCTCGGAACTCGAACACGCGGGTGCCGCCATCGCGGTTGCGCGCGTAGATGCGCAGCACCTTCGAGCGCCCCACGTCCGGGTCGTCGCCGAAGAGCCCGTTGGTCACCCGCACGCGGTCATCGCTGCGGGCCAGTTCCTTCAGCCGGCCGGTGACGTCGATGTTGTGCTGGGGCGTCCCGTAGCGCGCATTCAGGATCTGCCAATCGCCGTCGTCGCGCGCCCAGGCGGAGCCGCCCGTCAGCATCGTCGCCAGCAGCATCAGCGCCGCCAGCAGCCATCGCGCCATCGCGCGGTCCGGCCGCCGGGCCGGCAGGGGGGTCGAACTCATCGCCATCGCATTCATCGTTCTGCTCCTGTTTCTTTCCTGTTGTCCGGAGTCGGGGACCGACCCCTGCTCCTGCGGCCCTCGGCCGCGCTCCGGGGAGGGGCCGGATGTTGCCTCAACGGCAGGGCTTTCCCGGTGGTGCACGCACGTTTCTTCGAGGTGTTACGAGCGGTCACCGCCCCGCGCCGCGTCGCGCATACGCCCCGCTTACGCCCCGCATACGCCATGTGCCGTATATGCCCCGCGCGCGCGCCTTCCTAGCATCCGGTCACTTCCCGAAGTCCTGTGAAGTCCGCCGACGTCCTCTTCATCCACCGGAGCTCCCCATGTCCTCGCATCCGAAAGCCCCCCGCCGCTTCACGCTCAAGACCCTGGCCGTCGCCGGCGCGCTGGCCGGCCTGAACCTCGCTGCCCTGCCCGCCTTCGCCGCCGACACCATCAAGGTCGGCGTGCTGCACAGCCTGTCCGGCACGATGGCGATCTCCGAGACCGTGCTCAAGGACACCGTCCTGATGGCCATCGACGAGATCAACGCCAAGGGCGGCGTGCTCGGCAAGAAGCTCGAGCCGGTGGTCGTCGACCCCGCGTCCAACTGGCCGCTCTTCGCCGAGAAGACCCGCCAGCTGCTCACGCAGGACAAGGTCGCGGTGATCTTCGGCTGCTGGACCTCGGTGTCGCGCAAGTCGGTGCTGCCGGTGGTCGAGGAGCTCAACGGCCTGCTCTTCTACCCGGTGCAGTACGAGGGCGAGGAGCTCAGCAAGAACGTCTTCTACACCGGCGCCGCGCCCAATCAGCAGGCGATCCCGGCGGTCGACTACCTGATGTCCAAGGACGGCGGCGGCGCCAAGCGCTGGGTGCTGCTGGGCACCGACTACGTCTACCCGCGCACCACCAACAAGATCCTGCGCGCCTATCTGAAGAGCAAGGGCGTCAAGGACAGCGACATCGACGAGAAGTACACGCCCTTCGGCCACAGCGACTACCAGACCATCGTGGCCGACATCAAGAAGTTCTCGGCCGGCGGGAAGACGGCGGTGGTGTCGACGATCAACGGCGACTCCAACGTGCCCTTCTACAAGGAGCTCGGCAACGCGGGGCTGAAGGCCAAGGACGTGCCGGTGGTGGCCTTCTCGGTGGGCGAGGAGGAACTGCGCGGCGTGGACACCAAGCCGCTGGTGGGACATCTGGCGGCGTGGAACTACTTCATGTCGATCAAGAACCCGACCAACGATGCCTTCATCAAGAAGTGGGCGGCGTATGCGAAGGCGAAGAACATCCCCGGCCACAAGGACAAGCCGCTGACCAACGATCCGATGGAGGCGACCTACATCGGCATCAACATGTGGAAGCAGGCGGTGGAGAAGGCCAAGTCGACCGACGTCGACAAGGTGATCGCCGCGATGGGCGGGCAGACCTTCACGGCGCCGTCGGGTATCACGTCCAAGATGGATGAGAAGAACCACCATCTGCACAAGTCGGTGTTCATCGGCGAGATCCGCGCGGATGGCCAGTTCAACGTGGTGTGGAAGACGCCCGCGCCGGTCAAGGCCAAGCCGTGGAGCCCGTACATCGCGGGGAACGAAGGCAAGCCGGATGAGCCGGTGAAGAAGTGAACGAAAAGACCCTCACCCCGGCCCTCTCCCGCGAGCGGGAGAGGGAGTAGGAAGGCCGCGGTACTTCCGCGGCCGCTGGCCCTCACCCCCGCCCTCTCCCGCAAGCGGGAGAGGGAGTTCCTTGCGAGAGATCGCGAGGAGGGCGCCGGCCGGTATTGCCCCCTCTCCCGCTTGCGGGAGAGGGAGGGGTGAGGGCCAGCGTCCTTTGCAGTCCACGGATCGGAGCGCCCGATGAACCTGTTCCTTCGCTGGCTGGCCGCATGCCTGCCAGCGGCCTTCCTGGCGTTCGCCCCGGCGGCCCATGCGCTGACGCAACCCCAGGCGCTGGCCGTCGCGCAGGGCGAGACCGACGACCGCATCGCCGCGATCGCCCGTCTGGTCGCGACGCCGGACGACCGCACCGCCCCGCTGCTGCAGGCGCTGGCGGATGAACGCCTCAAGCTCGGACCCGACCAGCGCGTGCTGATCGCCTCCGAGGCCGGCGTCGTCGATGCCACGACCGGCGCGGCGGTGACATTGGCCGCCGAGGCCGCGTCCTCCCTCGAGGACGTGATGCTCAACAACCGCCTGCGCGGCGCGCTCGACGGCGCGCTGGCTGCGCTGCGGCTGTCGAGCGCGGACCGCTCCGAGCGCCTCGCCGCCGCGAAGGCCCTGCTCGACGCTGGCGGCGATGAATCACGCGTCGCCCTGCTCGACGTCGCGATCGCCAAGGAACGCGACGACGCCGTCCGCGACGCGCTGACACTGGCCCGTGCCGCCGCGCTCGCCGCCAGCCCCGACGACGGCAAGCGCCTGGACGCCGCGAAGCAGCTCGGCGAATCCCGCAGCCCCGAAACCCGCCTGCTGCTGAACCAGCGGCTCGCCGAGGAGCAGCATCCCGAGGTGAAGCGGGCGCTGCAGCGCTCGCTGCGCGCCGTCGAGGACCGGCTGGCCTGGGGCGAGCGCCTGGGCGCCCTGTTCACCGGCATCAGCCTGGCCAGCATCCTGCTGCTGGTCGCGCTCGGCCTGGCCATCACCTACGGCCTGATGGGCGTGATCAACATGGCGCATGGGGAGCTGATGATGATCGGCGCCTACGCGACCTACCTGGTGCAGGTGGCCTTCCGCCAATGGGCACCGGCCTGGTTCGACGCCTACCTGCTCGTCGCGATGCCCGCCGCCTTCCTCGCCTCGGCGCTGGTCGGCGCCGCGCTGGAACGCACCGTGATCCGCTGGCTCTACGGCCGCCCCCTCGAGACGCTGTTGGCCACCTGGGGCCTGAGCCTGGTGTTGATGCAGGCGGTGCGCTCGCTCTTCGGCGCGCAGAACGTCGCGGTCGAAAGCCCGTCCTGGATGGGCGGCTCGCTCGCGCTGATGCCCGGCCTGGCCCTGCCGACCAACCGGCTCGTGATCATCGGCTTCGCGCTGGTGGTGCTGGGCGGCATGTCGCTGCTGATCGCGCGCACGCGGCTCGGGCTCTTCGTCCGCGCCGTCACCCAGAACCGGCCGATCGCCTCCTGCATGGGCGTGCCCACCGCGCGCGTGGACACCTATGCCTTCGCGCTCGGCTCGGGCCTGGCGGGCCTGGCCGGCTGCGCGCTGAGCCAGGTCGGCAACGTGGGCCCGGACCTGGGCCAGAGCTACATCGTCGACGCCTTCATGGTGGTCGTGCTCGGCGGCGTCGGCCAGCTGGCGGGCACCGTGCTCGCGGCGCTCGGACTGGGCCTGGCCAACAAGGCGCTCGAAGGTGTCGTCGGCGCGGTGCTGGCCAAGATCGCCGTGCTGCTCTTCATCATCGTCTTCATCCAGAAGCGCCCCCAAGGCCTGTTCGCGGTCAAGGGCCGCGCCCAGGAGACCTGAATGCGCGCCGATCCCGCCGCCCTCGCCATGAGCCTGCCCTCCTCCACCAACCCCGCCGCGCACGACCCGGCGACGGCCCTGCCCGTCGCCGAGGCGCCCCCGGTCGCGGCATCAGGCGCCACGCCCGGGGCCATTCCGCCCTCGGGTGCATCGACCGGACCCGCGTCGCCCTTGCAGCTGCCGCAGCGCCCCGCGCTGCTCGGCCGCGCCGGCTGGCTGGCCGTGCTGGCCGCCATGACCGTGGCCTGCGCGCTGCTGCCGGCGCTCAACCTGCTGGTCCCCACCGACCATCCGCTGCATGTGGACGGCTACTGGATCAGCCTGCTCGGCAAGTTCTGCTGCTATGCGATGTGCGCGCTGGCGATGGACCTGATCTGGGGCTTCGCCGGCATCCTGTCGCTGGGACACGGCCTGTACTTCGCGCTGGGCGGCTATGCGATGGGCATGTACCTGATGCGCCAGATCGGCACCGAAGGCCAGTACCGCAGCGCGCTGCCCGACTTCATGGTCTTCCTCGACTGGAAGGAGCTGCCCTGGCACTGGGCGCTCAGCGACAGCTTCCTCGCGACGATGCTGCTGGTCCTGCTGGTGCCGGGCGGCATCGCCTTCGTCTTCGGCTTCTTCGCCTTCCGCTCGCGCATCAAGGGCGTGTACTTCTCGATCATCACGCAGGCGATGACCTACGCGGCGATGCTGCTCTTCTTCCGCAACGAGACCGGCTTCGGCGGCAACAACGGCTTCACCGACTTCAAGCGGTTGCTCGGCCTGTCCATCACGACGCCAGGCATGCGGATGACGCTGTTCGTGCTGAGCGCCGTCGCGCTGATCGGCTGCTACCTCGGCCTGCGCTGGCTGACGCGCGCCAAGTTCGGCCGCGTGCTCAGCGCGGTGCGCGACGCCGAGTCGCGGCTGATGTTCTGCGGCTACTCGCCGCTGCCCTACAAGCTGGCCGCCTGGGTGCTGTCGGCGCTGATCTGCGGCCTGGCCGGCGCGCTGTACGTGCCGCAGGTCGGCATCATCAATCCCGGCGAGATGAGCGTCGCCAACTCGATCGAGATCGCCGTGTGGGCGGCGGTCGGCGGCCGCGGCACGCTCGCCGGCCCGATCGCCGGCGCCTTCGCGGTCAATGGCGCGAAGAGCTGGCTGACGCAGTTCGCGCCGGAGTACTGGCTCTACCTGCTGGGCGCGCTCTTCGTCGCGGTCACGCTCTTCATGCCCGATGGCATCGCGGGTCTGCTCAAGCGCAAGTTCGGCGCGACGTCCGCCGCCAAGACCGGGGAGGCCACCGCATGAGCCCCGACCTGCTCGAGCAAGGCGGCGAGCGCCTGCGCGCCGCCAGCGGCCCCGGCTACGGCCGCGTGGTGCGGCCCGGCGAACTGGACCTGGCGCATGGCCGCATCCTGTACCTGGAGGACGTGCACGTCAGCTTCGACGGCTTCCGCGCGATCAACGGCCTGTCGCTGGACATCGCCCCCGGCGAGCTGCGCTGCATCATCGGCCCCAACGGCGCGGGCAAGACCACGATGATGGACATCATCACCGGCAAGACGCGGCCGGACCGCGGCACCGTCTTCTTCGGCGGCACCATCGACCTGCTGCGCCACAGCGAGGCCGAGATCGCGCAACTGGGCATCGGTCGCAAGTTCCAGCGGCCGACGGTCTTCGAGGCGCTCAGCGTGTACGAGAACCTGGAGCTCGCGCTGCAGGGATCGCGGGCGCTGCGCGCCTCGCTGTGGGGCGTGCTCAGCGGCGCGCAGAAGGACCGGCTCGCCGAGGTGCTGACGCTGATCCGCCTGCAGGACCAGATGACGCGCGCCGCCGGGCTGCTGAGCCACGGCCAGAAGCAATGGCTGGAGATCGGCATGCTGCTGGTGCAGGACCCCAAGCTGCTGCTGCTGGACGAGCCGGTGGCCGGCATGACCGACCAGGAAACCGAGCGCACCGCCGAGCTGATCCTGACGCTGAAGGGGCGGCACAGCCTCATCGTCGTGGAGCACGACATGGGCTTCGTCGACCGCATCGCGGAGAAGGTGACGGTGCTGGCGGAGGGGTCGGTGCTCGCCGAGGGCACGCTGGCGCAGGTGCAGGCGGATGAACGCGTGATCGAGGTGTACCTTGGACGTTGAGCTTCAAGACCGGACCGCGGCGGTGGCCGCCAGCGACGCGGCGCCCGCGCCGATGCTCGAGGCGCGCGGCCTCCACCAGTACTACGGCGGCTCGCACATCCTGCGCGATGTGTCGGTGAGCGCGACACCGGGGCGCATCACGGTGCTGCTCGGCCGCAACGGCGTGGGCAAGACCAGCCTGCTCAAGAGCTTGATGGGCCTGGTGCCGATCCGTGCCGGCAGCGTGTCGCTGGCCGGCCGGGACATCTCGCACGCCACGCCCTACCAGCGCGCCCGCGCGGGCATCGGCTACGTGCCGCAGGGGCGGGAGATCTTCGCCCGGCTGACCGTCGAGGAGAACCTGCGCATGGGCCTGGCGAGCAAGCCCGGCGGCACGCCGGTGCCGGAACACCTGTACGCGCTGTTCCCGGTGCTCAAGCAGATGCTCAAGCGCCGCGGCGGCGACCTGTCGGGCGGTCAGCAGCAGCAGCTCGCGATCGCGCGGGCGCTGGCGGCATCGCCGCGGCTGCTGATCCTGGACGAGCCCACCGAGGGCATCCAGCCGAGCATCATCAAGGACATCGGGCGGGTGATCCGGCGGCTCGCCGACGAAGGCCTGGACGGCCATCCGGTCGCGATCCTGCTGTGCGAGCAGTACTACGACTTCGCCGCCGAACTGGCCGACGAGTTCCTTGTGCTGGAGCGCGGCAGCGTGATCGCGCGCGGGAGCAACGCGGACATGCACACGCCGGAGATCCGGGGGCTGGTGGCGATCTGACGCTGGCCCGGTGGACGCGGGCCGCGTGGCGCGACGCTCAGTCGATCTGGGCGTCGAAAGTCAGCGTGAAGACGTCGGCGTACTTGCTGCCCGGGCGCCTGGCCATGTCGGCGACGCTCTGCTCTCCCGCTTCCACGTGGATCTTCGACTTCGCATTCACCGCGTACCCGAGGACCGGCCTCAAGGCGCGTGGCTGGTCGGTGGTGATCTCCAACCGGGACACCGGCTGGCCGCTGTCGGTGACGATCCCCGGCATGCTCAGCGCCACCGAGTACGGCGCGCGGTTGCCCGCGCCATCGTCCAACCGGCACCGCTGGCCGTCGGTGGAGGCGCAGCTCAGGCTGAGCTTCACCGGCGCGCTGAGGCTGATCACGAAGGGCAGGTCGCGGCTGAGCCTGGGCGGGGTCGCGCCGCCCGCCAACCATTCCGTCCAGCCGCGCGGCGGCTCCAGCACGGCCCGTTTCGCGGCATCGGGCATGGTGAGCTGGAACTCATGCTCGACGGTCAGCTCGAACGTCAGGTTGACGTAGACCTCATTGATGATGGCCTGCGCGCCGAAATCGAAGTGCCCGCCCCGGCCATTCACCAGCGTCAGCTTTCCCCGGTAGACGCCGTTGCGCATGCCCAGTGGATTGGGCGTGACCAGCGCGTAGCTCACCGAGTGACGACCGCCCTCCAGCCAGAAGTCACCGGTCGGAATGGTCCGGGTCGGCTTCTTCACGCAGGGCTGGGTCGCGGCCGCGGGCGGCGTCCACCACCTGAAGTAGAACTGGTAGGTGCTGAAGTAGGCCATGCCCGTGGAACTGCAGGGCCCGGCGCCGTTCACCCACGAGCCGCCCGCCCAGAGGTTGCTGTGGTCGTTGGGCGCGATGTTCCGGATGTTGTATCGCCCGGCGTAAGACACGATCCGGAACTTGACCTCGGCGACATGACCCGTCGCTTGATGGGTCACAGGCACCGTGATGAAGTCGCTGGGGAAGCGGAAATGCACCGAATCGACGTCGGCCGCATTGGGCTGGAGCGGCCGGAAACTCACGTCGCCCAGCGGGAGGTCGATGCTGAAGTCGCCAGGTCCGCATTGCGACGGGACGATCACGCAGAACCCGCTCTGGGGCGTGGTGTTGACGAAGGTCGACCGCGTCGGATCGAGGATCGAGGGCTTGAACGCGGCGGTGATCTTCACGTCCGCCGCGTGGGAGCACGGCAAGACCAGGAGCGCCAGGACGGCGGCGATGGCGGACAGGAATCTGTTCATGGTCGGTCAGTCCGTCTGTGCGTCGAAGGTCAGTGTGAAGACGTCGGCGTACTTGCTGCCGGGGTGCTTGATCATTTCGGCGACGCTCTGCTCCCCGGCCTCCACGTGGATCCTGGATTTGGCGTTGGCGGTGAATCCCTGGGCGGGGCTCAGGGACCGTATCTGGTCGGTGGTCATCTCCAGCCTCGACACGGGCTGCGCCGCGTTGGTGACGATCCCCGGAATGCTCAGCGCCACCGAATAGGGCACGCGACTGCCCTGTCCGTTGTCCAGTCGGCACCGGCGACCATCGGTCGACGCGCACCCCAAACTGACCGTCACCGGAGCGCTGAGGCTGAGGACGAAGCCCAGGTCACGCCCCAGCTTGGTCGGCGCCGCGGCGCCCGCCAGCCATTCGCCCCAACCCCGCGGTGGCTCCAGTACCGCCCGCCTGGCGGCGTCGGACATGTCGAGCTGGAAGTGATGGGCGACGGTCAGCTCGAACTCGAGCTCAATGCTGGAACGGGACGGGATCGCCTTGTCTCCGAAGTCGAAGTCGCCGTGCGGCGACACGCTGAAGACCTGGCTACCTCGATAGACACCGTTCTTCATCCCGAAGGGATTGGGCGTCACCAACTCATACGCGACGGAGTGGTTGGTGAGCCGGAAGCGCTCCCTGGTAGGAATGGCCCGTGACGGCTTCTTGACGCAAGGCGTGGTGTGGGTCACAGGCGGCGTCCCCCACGCGAAGTGGTAGAAGTCCCAGCCGATCCCGGCGACGCCCGAATAGGTGCATGGCGCCGCGGGATAGACCCACCGGACGCCGTCCTGCCAGAGGGCCGCATGGGCCCCATAGGCATCGCTGGCGCCGCTGGCCAGGCCATCGATCTGGTACATCGCGGAGAAGACGCTGACCCGGAACCGCACGATGGCCGGTTCTCCGGACACCGCATGCCGGACCGTCACATCGACGAACTCGCTGGGGACCCGGAAGTGGATGGACTCACGATTCGGCGCACCGGGCAGCAATTCGCCAAAGTGGACCGTTCCCAGCGGAAGGGCAATCGTGAACTTGCCGTTCGGACACTCCCCGGGATAGTTGACGCAGTAACCGGAGATCGGCGTCGTGTTGATGAACGCGGTCTTGCCGGGATTGAAGACGGAGGGCTTGAACTCCGCCGTGATGCGCACGTCCGCGGCAAGGGCCAAGCCACTCGCGACCAGCAGCCACGCGCATGTCGCCATTCGACCCGCGGCGCAGCGCGCGAGCGCGCGCTTCAACCGGCAGCGGATGCATCCGCGGCTCATAGCGGGCTCCGGCCGCGGAGCGCGGCGGCGCGCGTCGGCGCCAGCTCCTCGGGGGGACGCTCCGCCTCGACCAGACACGAGACATCGCCCAGCAGCAGGACATCGCCCTCGCGCTGGGCGCGGTCGGGCACCAACTCCGCGAGGCATTCGCCCAGGTCGGCATGCTTGACGACGAGCTGCGGATTGCGCTCGCTCATCTCGAGCGCGAAGAGGCCGTCGGCCTCGGTCACCGCATGGCCGGCATGGTTGGTGACGCGCCCGCCACGGATCGGCTGCTGTTGATGGTCGACCAGGCGGCCGATGACCGTCACGGTCTTCAGCACCCGCACGGTCTGATGACCAACGCCGCCCTTGTTCAGGTGATACGGCAGCAGCGAGGGCTGCACGACCGCGGAGGGCGCCGCGACCGCGTCGAACTCCAGGTGCAGCTTGCCGGCCCGATAGGCCGTCACCGGGACGAAGTTCCGTCCGGCGTGGAGCTGCAGGCCGGCACCGTGCACGTCCTGCGCCCACAGGCTGGCTTCCGGCAGGTCGGTGTCGACGTCGATGATCATGCCGGCGTCGGCCCAGGCGGCCTGCTGGTCGCCGGAGACCGCCACGCCGCCAGCGCCGATGGCCACCGCGCTGTTCAGGTTGGCGCCGCCGCTCCACGCTCCGTTCAAGGAGGAGCGCTGCGCGAAGAGGTCGCCCTCGACGAGCTCGTGACGCAACAGCGCCGTGCCGTTCAAGCCGAGGCCATGGCGGTCCATCGAGGCGGTGAGGCCGACCTGCCTCAGCGCGGGATGGTCCAGGCTCTGGCGGACGCCGAGGCTGGCATGGTGATCCCGTCCGCCCTGCGCGTCGCTGCGGGTGCCGGCGCTCATGCTGTAGCTGCGCCGGCTATCGCCCAGGGCCATGGTCAAGGTGAGGTTCAGGCCGCGGTCCCGCCGGCCGAGGCTGCCCAGCGGTCGATCGAAGGCCGAGAACCGGAGGTGGGCGTCCGAACCGAAGAGCTTGCGCTGATGGGTCAGCCCCAGGTCGATGCCGGTGCCCCGCGTCCGGCCCTGGGTGTGTGTCAGGTAGCCGCTGAGCTGGGTGCGGGTCGACCACTGGTGGGACCAGGCGATCGAGCTGCTGGCCAGCCGCTCTCGCGAGTTCGCCGCGAGGAGACGGGACGACGCCTCGCGCGCCTCGTTGTGGCTGACGGCCAGGCTGCCGCCGCGGTACAGGAGCATCGATTGAAGGTCGAAGCCGAAGCCACGCTCGCTGGAGTGGAATCCGCTGATGAACAGCTTGGCGGCGTCGGTGACCGCCCAGTCCGCCGAGGCGCCCGCCGTCCGGCGATCGCCCGTCTGCTGGATCGACGCACCCAGCACCAGTTGCGGATGCGCCAGGTAATTCACCGCCCCGCCGGCGGTCAGATCGTCGGCGTGCCGGCCGGACTTGCCGAACACGGCGCGCTCCTGCCCGCCGAACAGCGCATAGCGCCAGCGTCGTCCCGTGTCGCCCCAGGTGGTCGGCTTGTAGATCAGCTCGGTGCGCGTCGAGGACAGCTGGCCGTCCTCGACCAGCCGCACTTCCACTTCGTAGACCCCGGCGGGCAGCGAGGTCGTGTTGATCGTCTGCAGGCCCGCCTCCACCGGCTGGGTGTAGAGCAGCAGTCCGTCGCGGAAGACTTCGACCACGCCCTGGCGGTTGGCGGTGACATGCAGCGGCGTCATGCTCGGCGAGGCCTGCGCGATCTCCAGCGCTTCCGAAGTGCCGACCATCACGCCGGCGGTCGTGTCGGGGAAGGCGTCAGGCGCGCGCGGCGCGCGCAGGCGGCCCTGGTAGTCCGGGACGAAGAACCCGGCCCGGATGAAATGACCGTGCGTTTCCCGCTGCAGGTACAGCCGCGAGACCAGGTGACGGCGCTCGCCGTCCGCCAGGGCGCTCTGCGAGCCCAGCACGGTGCCGATGCCGGTCCATTGACCGACGCTGCCGATCGCATCGACGGTGTAGCGCGCCGCGAGGCTCTGGCGTTCGCCGCCGGCCACGTTCAACGCATTGCGCAGCAGCAGACCGCGACTGCCGCCGTCGGGCAGGCGGTGGTATCGATCGACCGTCCCGGCACGCTCGGCCTGGGCGGTCACGATCGACAAGGTGGAGGTCTGCAGGTTGTAGTGGAGCGCGACGACATCGCCGCAATCGCCGCCACAGGCGCCCAGCGCGCGCGGTTCCCGCAGGAACTGGAGCCATCGCGCCGCGTCCTGGGGGCTGTCGCCGGACTCCCGCATCCATTCGATCAACTGGACCCGTCCGGCCTCCGTCAGCACGCCCATGGCGTCCGACAGGAACTGGCCGTCGATTTCCACCCGCATCGCCAGCGGCACATCGAAGAAGTGGTCCTTGAAGTCGCTGGGCAGGCTCCTGCTCTGGGCGGTCAGCGGCAGCTCCTGGAAGTTCGGGGCTGCCGCCGGACCTTCCCCGGCCAGGGCCATGGACACCGCGAACGGCCAGATCAGTCTTTTGGATTGCTTCATGACAAGGCGGGGAAAGAAAAGGGCGCCGGAGCGCCCTCGTGCCATCAGATGACGGAGTCGAACACCATGGCCACCTGGCCGGTGTAGATGCCCGGTGCGGGGGTGGCGGTGGTCGGGGTCAGGACCAGCGGGACGCGTTGGCCGGTGGCGGCGGGCGCCTTGGCCAGCACCTCGATCGACTGGCCCGCGCCGACGGCCAGCTTCTGGCCGTTCACGGTCACGTCGAGCGCCACCTTGTTGGCGCCGGTGCCCGTCATCTCGGCCGTGTTCAGCAGGAAGGCCCTGATCGCGCCGATCGTGCTCTTCATCTCCAGCGAGCGGCTCATGGACTGCAGGCCGCCGTTGCTGTAGCCGAAGTTCTGGACTTCCGACGCGTTCCAGCCCGCGGACGGGGTGACGTAGAAGGCCGCGGTCGGGATCTCGGCGACGACCGAGATCGTCAGGTCCTTGGTTTCCGCCATCGCGGCGGTGGAAGCTGCGGCGAAAACGCCGGCGGCGATGGCGGTCTTGAGGAATCGAATGGACTTGAACATATTGAATTGGAAAGGATTGGATATCGGTTGATTCAAATGACTACTTGATCGTGATCGCGCTCTGTTTGTTTCCCTCCACCAAGTTGAAAATGACGACGGGTCCGGCCTGCTTGTCGAACTCGATGTCGCCTCCGGGCCGGACATGCCGCACCATCGGCGCGGCGCATTCCTTTTGAACGGCATCGCATTGCATCAATCCGTCCAGCACGATGGTGCTGTTGCCGAAATTGCGCACGGAGAATCGCTCGGCGGTCTGTTCGATGCGGGTATCGAAGCGGCTTTCAGCGGGCCGCACGATCGTGATCGCGCCATATCCGGTCAGCACGCTGACACCGGCCCGCAAACCCTCCTGGTATTTCTGGCGCTCGCCCTCCTCCAGCGCGAACTCGTCGCCGGCATCGGGCAGCACCGGAATGAAGCGCACGCGGTAGTGACGCTCGACATCGCGTTCCCCTCGGAACAGCAGTCGTGTCGCCTGCACGCCGCCCGCAGGGACGATCAACCGCATCGGGCTGGCGATCAGCCCCACGCCCCCGCCGGCGCTGAGGCCCTGGGTATCGAGGGGCCGCTCTTCGGTTTCACCGGATTCGCCGTAAACGATCTCGCTGACGGAAACCTTGACGAATGCGGTCGAATCCCCGGTGTTTCGAATCTGCTTCAGTATCGTGCTGCGGTCCGAGCCGAGATAGTCGAACATCGATCCGATATTGATCACCGGCGCCGCGGCGGCATGAATCACCACGAATGCGCCCGCCATGGCGACGCATCTGAGAAAGCCTCGGAGAAAGGGCATGTGAAACTCCATACGGGGAATGCAGGGGCGCCACGCAAGGGCGCGGAATCTTGTTTTCTGCCAACGGGCGCATCAGTTCCGGTCACGCGAAATGCAGTTCCCGCCCGATGCCCGGGGAATATCGATTCGGTCAATTCGCGGCCCACCCGGCGCTCCCGCGCGGGGGTGGACGGCGATCAGGCGCCAGGGATTCGCGGAACCCCACAAGCGCGAAGCCGGCCCATCCCTCCCGGGATGGCCGGCTGTCGAAGGTCCAGGGCCCGCCTGGACGTTCCGGGGCGGTCGATGGACCGGGCCCGGGGGGCGTGGCTCAGTCCGCCTGGATCTTGGCCGAGCCGATCACCTTGCCCCAGCGCTGGAATTCGGCGTCGCTGTGCGCCTGCAACTGCTGCGGATTCATGTAGTCCGCCGTCGCGCCCAGCTCGGCGGCCTTCTTCTTGAACTCGGGCGTGGCCATGATCTTCTGGATCTCCGCAGTCAGCTTGTCGACGACCGCCTGCGGCGTCTTCGCCGGCGCGAACACGGCGAACCACGAACCGGCGTCCAGCTGGGGCAGCCCGGCCTGCGTCGCGGTCGGCACGTCGGGCAGCGAGCTCAGGCGCTCCTTGCCGGTCACGGCCACCGCGCGCAGCTTGCCCGACGCGATGAAGGGCATGAACGGCGGCGGCGTGCCGAAGGTGAGGTCGACCTGGCCGCCCAGCAGGTCCTGCAGCGCCGGGCCGGTGCCCTTGTAGGGGACGTGGATCATCTGGATGCCGGCCTGCTGTTCCAGCATCACGCCGGTCACGTGCTGCAGCGAGCCATTGCCCGACGAGGCGAAGGACAGCTTGCCGGGGTTCTTCTTCGCGTGGGCGATCAGCTCGGCCACGTTCTTCACCGGCACGCCCTCGCGCACGACGATCAACTGCGGCGCGGTCAGCACGTTGGCCACGGGACGCAGGTCCTTCAGGTCCCAGGCGGCCTTCTGGATGTGCGGCGTGATCACGTGATAGCCGGAGTACTGCATCAGGATCGTGTAGCCGTCCGGCTCCGCGCGCTTGGTCGCGACGGCCGCGAGCGCGCCGCTCGCACCCGAGCGGTTGTCGACGACCACCGTCTGGCCCAGCGCCTTGCCCAGCGGCTCGGCGAGCATGCGCGCGGCGATGTCGGTCGTGCCGCCCGGCGCGGCGCCGACCAGCATCGTGATCGGCTTGTTGGGATACGGCGCCTGGGCCTGCGCGGCTTGCATCGGTGCGAGCAGCGCGGCCGCGCTGGCCGCAGAGGCGGCGGCGATGGCAACCGCGGTGACGCGGCGGCGGGTCGGGTTCATGGCTTGTCTCCAGAAAGGGCCGCTCGTGGCGGCGTTGTCGTTGGGATCGAAAGAAGCTCGGGAACGCGCGGGCGGGCGCCCGGGGGCCGCCGTGTCGTCAGGCGTCGCGGGCCAGCGCGCGCTCGCGGATCGCCTCGAAGTCGCGCGGCCGCGGATGCAGGTCGAGCCGGCGCCCGGCGCTGACGATCTGGCTCGGCACCGCGTGGCCGATCAGCGCCGGCAGGCGCCTGGCCGCGGCGATCAGGCGCGGCAGGTCCACGCCGGTGTCGCAGCCCATGCACTGCAGCGCATGCACGATCTCCTCGGTGCAGACGTTGCCCGTCGCCCCCGGCGCGTAGGGACAGCCGCCCAGCCCGCCCAGCGACGCGTCGAAGCGGTCCGCGCCCGCGTCCATCGCGGCGATCACGTTGGCCAGGCCCATGCCGCGCGTGTTGTGGAAGTGCAGCGTCAACTCGGTGGCGGGCCAGCGCTCGCGGAAGGCCCGCACCAGCGCGACGACCTGCGTCGGGTAGGCCATGCCGGTGGTGTCGCACAGCGTCACGCCGCGCGCGCCGAGCTGCTCGATGAAATGACCGCACCAGCCCAGCACCGTCTGGACCGGCACGTCGCCCTCCATCGGGCAACCGAAGGCGCAGGACAGCGACACGTTCACCGCCGTCCCGGCCCGATGCGCCATCGCGGCGACCTCGGCCAGCCCGGCGAAGGACTGCGCGCGCGTCATGCGCAGGTTGGCCAGGTTGTGGCTCTCGCTGGCGGACATCACCAGGTTGAGCTCGTCGGCGCGCGCCTCGATCGCGCGCTCGGCGCCGCGGACGTTGGGCACCAGCACCGTGTAGACCACGCCCGGCCGCCGGGTGATGCCGCGCATCACCTCGGACGCGTCGGCGAGCACCGGGATGGCCTTGGGCGAGACGAAGGCGGTGACCTCGATCTTGGCCAGGCCCGCCTCGGACAGCGCGTCCACCAGCGCGATCTTGTCGGCCGTGGGCACGAAGACGGTCTCGGCCTGCAGGCCGTCGCGGGTGCCGACGTCCTGCATGAAGACGCGGCGCCCGGCGCCGGTCCAGACATCGGACGGTGAGCGCGACACCCCCATGCCGGTGGAGGCGGAAGCGTTGGAAGCGGTCATGGGGGCGCCCTCAGGAAACGATCTTGCGCTCGCGCAACGCGGCGATCTGCTCGGCGGTGAGGCCGATCTCGCGCAGCACCTCGTCGGTGTCGCCGCCCAGGCGCGGCGCGGCGCGGCGCACCGCGCCGGGCGTGCCCATCAGCTTGGGCACGATGCCCGGCACGTCGATCTCATGGCCGTCGCGGGTGGGCTGGCGCAGGATCATCTCGCGGGCCCGGAAGTGCGGGTCCTCGACGATGTCCTTGGCGGTATAGACGCGGCCGGCGGGCACGCTGGCCTCGGCCAGCGGCGCCAGCACCTGCTCGACGGTGCGCGTCGCCGCCCAGGCGCCGATCGCGGCGTCGATCTCCTCGACGCGCGCGACGCGGCCGGCGTTGTTGGCCAGCGTCTCGTCCCGGCCCAGGTCCTCGCGGCCGATCACCTGCATCAGCCGCTTGAAGATCGAATCGCCATTGCCGGCGATCAGCACGACGCCATCGGCGCAGGCATAGGCATTGGACGGCGCGATGCCCGGCAGCGCCGAGCCCGCCGGACCGCGCACGGCGCCGAAGGCGCTGTACTCGGGGATCAGGCTCTCCATCACGTTGAGGACCGCCTCGGTCAGGGCCACGTCGATGACCTGGCCGCGGCCGCCATTGACCTTGCGGTGGTAGAGCGCCGTCAGCACCCCGATCGTGCCGTGCAGCGCGGCCAGCGTGTCGCCGATCGAGATGCCGCAGCGCACCGGCACGCGGCCGGGTTCGCCGGTCAGGTGGCGCAGGCCGCCCATCGCCTCGCCGATCATCCCGAAGCCGGGCAGGTCGCGGTACGGGCCGGTCTGGCCGTAGCCGCTGATGCGCAACATGATCAGGCCCGGGTTGGTCTTCGCGAGGTCCTCGTAGGACATGCCCCAGCCCTCGAGCGTGCCGGGGCGGAAGTTTTCGATCAGCACGTCGGCCTCGGCGATCAGCTGCCGGGCGATGTCCTGGCCGTCCGCCTGGCGCAGGTCGAGCGCGATCGAGCGCTTGTTGCGCGACTGGACCTGCCACCACACCGAGGTGCCGTCCTGGATCATTCGCCAGTTGCGCAGCGGGTCGCCGCTGCCGGGGGCCTCGATCTTCACCACGTCGGCGCCGAAATCGCCCAGCGTCTTGCCGGCGAACGGGCCGGCGATCAACTGGCCCATCTCGACGACGCGCAATCCTTGCAGCGCCTGCAGTCCTTCCATGGCTCTTGCCCTCCTGGTCCTGGTGATGGAGGCGCATTCTGGGAAAACGCGCCGCGCAGCGGAAGGCGGGAGTCGCGGCGGCTGCTTTCGCGGGTCGCGAAAGCGGATCGGGGTTCCCCCTCAGGGCGAGGGCCTCAGGAACAGAGATGGTCGATGAACACGCGCACATGGCGCGGCAAGCCGTCGAGGTCGCGCACGCCGATCAGCAGCCGGCGATCGGACCAGGGCTCGTCGAGCGCGACGCGGCGCAGGTCCAGCGGCTTGAGCAGCGGCTCGACCGCCACGTCCGGCAGCACCGCGATGCCCATGCCCGCCGCCACCATCCGGCACATCGCGTCGAAGCTGCGGACCTGGATGCGGTTCTTCAGGCGTCGGCCCAGGGTCTCGGTCTCCATCTCCAGCCGCTTGTGCAGCGAGGTGGCCTTGGCCAGCGTCACGAAGTCGTACTCGACCGCCTGCGCCCAGCGCACCGCCTTGCGGCGGGCCAGCGGATGGCCGGCCGGCGCCACCAGCACCAGCCGGTCCTGGCGGTAGTTCAGGACATGCAGCCCGAGCGCCGGCGTGCGGTCCGCGAAGATGCCCAGGTCGGCGCGGCCATCGAGCACGGCCACCACGATCTCGTTGCTGTCCGCCTCCTCCAGCTCGATCCGGATGCGCGGGTTGTCGCGCACGAAACCCGAGACCTGCGCCGGCAGGAACTGCGTCACCGCCGAGGTGTTGGCCCACAGCCGCACCACGCCGGTCAGGCCCGACGCGTAGTCCGACAGGTCGGCCGTCATCTGGTCCACGTCGCTGAGGATGCGCTGCGCATGGCGCTGCAGCGCCAGCCCGGCCTCGGTCAGGGAGACGCCGCGCGAGTGCCGCTCCAGCAGCGTCGTGCCCAGCGCGTGTTCCAGGTCGCTCAAGCGCTTGCTCGCCGCGCCGACCGCCAGCGCGGCCAGCGCCGCGCCCCGGCTGATGCTGCCGGTGCGCGCCACCAGGGCGAAGAGCGACAGCGAGACGAGATCGACGCGATGCAGGTTCATGGCCGCCGGAGTATCCATCCGTATCCGCCGCCCCGGCTGGCGCGGGGAGCGCGGGGCCGCCGCTAACATGCCGGCCGATGTTCAGCCTCCACCGCATGTCCTTCCGCCAGATGCTGCTGATCGGCTTCCTGTCGATCGCGGGCCTGCTCGCCGCCGCGTCGCTGGGCGGGCTGCTGACGCTGGAGCGGCTGACCATGCAGAGTCGCGAGGCCGTCGTGCGCGCCGCCCGCATGAGCGGCCAGGTGCAGCAGCTCGGCGATCGCGGCGTCAGCATGGAGCGAGCCGCGCGCCAGTACGCGGTGCTGGAGGACCAGGCGCTGCGCAGGCGCTTCGAGGAGGATGCCGACGATGCCGAGCACGTGCTGGGCCTGCTGCGCGCGCAGGGGCTGACCCCGGCGCCGCTGGAGGCGTGGAAGACCAAGCTCGACGAGATCCGCGCGCTGATGGACAGCCCGCGCGCCCTCCCCGCCAACGCGCGCAAGCGCGAGACCGAGCTGATGACGCGTTTCCGCGAGCTCGGCGGCCTGACCGGCGGCCTGGCCGAGGACGTCCGCCGCCATGCCGAGACCAGCAACCGCGTGCTGCAGGACAAGCTCGAGAACGGCCGCGTGCTGCTCGGCCAGCAGGTCCTGGGCGCGATCGCCGTGGCGGCGCTGCTGTCCCTGGTGTTCGGCATCTTCCTGACCCGCCCGCTGCGCCGCCTGGAGCGCGCCATCGCCGGCCTGGGCGAGAACCGCCTGGACGACCGCATCGAGATCCCCGGCCCGGCCGACCTGCGCTCGCTGGGCCAGCGGCTGGACTGGCTGCGCCTGCGGCTGGCCGAGCTCGATGCCGACAAGGCGCGTTTCCTGCGGCATGTCTCGCATGAGCTCAAGACGCCGCTGGCCGCGCTGCGCGAGGGCACCGCGCTGCTGGAGGACGAGGTCGCCGGGCCGCTGAACGACAAGCAGAAGGAGGTCGCCCGCATCCTGCGCGACAACACCGCCGTGCTGCAGCGCCAGATCGAGGACCTGCTGCGCTTCAATGCCGCGGCCTTCGAGGCCCGCGACCTCAAGCCGCAGCGCACCGAGCTGGTGTCCCTGATCCAGGGCACGATCGACCACCAGCGCCTGCAGTGGCAGGCACGCGGATTGCAAGTGCGCCTGTCCGGCGGCCCGCTCGAAGCGGAGGTCGACCCGGCCAAGATCGCGGCCGCGGTCGGCAACCTGCTCTCCAATGCGATACGCTTCGCCCCGCCCGGCGGCCACGTCGACATCGACCTCGCGCGCCAGGGCGGCCAGCTCACCATCGACTTGCGCGACGACGGCCCGGGCGTCGCGCCGGCGGACCAGGCCCGCATCTTCGAGCCCTTCTATCGCGGCGAGCGCCAGCCCGATGATGCCCTCAAGGGCACCGGCATCGGCCTGTCCATCGTCACCGAATACATCGCCGCCCATGGCGGTCACATCGACCTGCTGCCCGCCGACCAGGGCGCACATTTCAGAATCACGCTGCCATGCGCCCACACGCCACGGTCCCTGAAGTCCCTCACCGCCTGACCGCGCGGCCACCGGTCCCGCTTGCCGCCGTCGCCGCGGTGGCGGTGGCCCTGTTCGCGGCGGGCTGCGCGCAGCAGCCGCCCCGCACCATCGTCAAGGAGGTCCGCGTCGAGGTGCCGGTGCAGGTGCCCGTCGTGGCGCCCACCGACAACGCGGCGCGCATTGTGCTCAATGCCAACGACCGCCTGCGCCAGCTCAGCCCGCTCGAGCTGGGCCAGGAAGTCGCGCCGCGCGACGATGCCGCGCTGCCGCCCGGCAACGCGGTGCAGCTGGCGCTGGCGCTGATGTTCAGCCACAACAACGGCGAGACCTTCCGCGCCCAGACCCTGCTCGACCAGGTGCTGCGCGATGCCCGGCCCGAGGCCAACGAGTGGCGCCCCATCGCCCAGTTCCTCGCCGACCGCGTCGCGGAGCAGCGGCGCATGGAAGGCGAGCTCGAGAAAACCAAACAGGTCCGCGACGACCTGCAACGGCGGCTCGACGAAGCCAACCGCAAGCTCGAGGCGCTCAAGGCGATCGAACGCAGCCTCGGCGGGCCGCGTTCGGCGCTCGACAAGCCATGAGCGCAGCGCTGGGCCGCTCCCGAGCAAGCTCGCGTCCCCTCGGGGGACCGGTCGCGGCTTGCCGCGGACGAGGGGCGCATTCGATCGCAGCGCTGGGCAGTTCCTCGGAGGCAAGCGCATGAGCGCAGGCGCGAGACTCCTCATCGTCGACGACGACGCCGACCTGCTGAAGCTGCTGTCGATGCGGCTGGAGGCGGCCGGCTACGACGTCACCGCCGTGGCCAGCGCCGAGGCCGCGCTGGCGCAGATGGACGTGCAACGCCCCGCGCTGGTGCTCAGCGACGTGCAGCTGCCCGGCATGGACGGCCTGGCGCTGTTCAACACCATCCGCGAGCGCCACCCCGCGCTGCCGGTGATCCTGCTGACCGCGCACGGCACCATCCCGGACGCGGTCGCCGCCACCGCGCAGGGCGTCTACACCTACCTGACCAAGCCCTTCGACGGCCGGGCGCTGCTGGACACCATCGCGCAAGCCCTGACCCTCACCGCGGTCCACCAGGACGACAGCCCCGACCAGGCCTGGCGCGAGTCCATCGTCAGCCGCTCCAACGTGATGGCCGAGGTGCTGGCCGAGGCGCGCCTGGTCGCGGCCTCGCAGGCCCCGGTGCTGATCCGCGGCGAGAGCGGCTCCGGCAAGGAGCTGCTGGCCCGCGCGATCCATGCCGCCAGCCCGCGCGCCAAGCGGCCCTTCGTCGCCGTCAACTGCGGCGCGATCCCGGAGCCGCTGCTCGAATCGGAACTGTTCGGCCACGTCAAGGGCGCCTTCACCGGCGCGCTGGCCAACCACCGCGGCCTCTTCCAGGCCGCCGACGGCGGCACGCTGCTGCTCGACGAGATCGGCGACATGCCGCTGCCGCTGCAGGTCAAGCTGCTGCGCGTGCTGCAGGAACACCAGGTGCGCCCGGTCGGCGCCAGCGCATCGGTGCCGATCGATGTGCGCATCCTGTCGGCCACCCACCGCGACCTGGAGGCCGCGCTGGCCGAGGGCCAGTTCCGCGAGGACCTCTATTACCGGCTCAACGTCGTCAGCCTGACGCTGCCCAGCCTGGCCGAGCGCCGCGAGGACATCCCGCTGCTCGCCCAGCACTTCCTGCAGAAGCTCGCGCTGAAGTACGACAAGCGCCTCAACGGCTTCGCGCCCGACGCGCTCAAGGCGCTCACGATGGCCTCCTGGCCGGGCAACGTGCGCCAGCTCCACAACGTCGTCGAGCAGGTGAGCGCGCTGGCGACCTCGCCGCTGATCCCGCTCTCGCTGGTGCAGCGCGCGCTGCGCTCGCCCAGCGTCGAAGTACTTCCTTACGCGGAGGCGCGACAGCGTTTCGAGCGGGAGTACCTGGTCGGCCTGCTCAAGCTCACCGACGGCAACGTCGCCGATGCCGCGCGGCTCGCCGACCGCAACCGGACCGAGTTCTACCGCTTGCTGCAGCGCAACGGACTGGAGCCCTCGATGTTCCGGTCCGATGGACCTGTCGCCGAATAGCGACAAGAAAATTCATTCAAAATCAACAACTTGCAGAAAAACCCACCGTCAGCGTCGCCGCCCGGCGACAGGAAAAGCACGGTGCGGCAGCGCACAAAACGCGTAAGTTGTTGATCTGAAAGAGAAATCGCCGGTGGCACGGGCCTTGCAGAAAGGCCCGCCACATGCGAACTATTCACGCCCTCACCCCTCAGGCCCGCATCCCGGCGACCAGCGCTCGCCGCCAGGCTGACCAACGTCGGTGGATCGGATCGTTCATCGGGCTGGCCGTCGGCGCCGCCCTGCTGGCCGCGGCCTCCGCCGCCCAGGCCTTCGGCTTCGACGAGATCGCCGAACGCGCCAAGGGGCTGGCGGCCAAGCCCTACGTCGCGCCGCCGGACAACTTGCCGGCCGAGCTCAAGCAGCTCAACTACGACCAGATGCGCGACATCCGCTTCAAGCCGGATCGCGCGCTGTGGCGCCAGGAGCGGCTGCCCTTCGAGCTGATGTTCTTCCACCTGGGCCACTACCAGACCCAGGCCGTGCGCATCAACGAGATCGTCGGCGGCCAGGCCCGGCCGGTCCCGTTCAAGCGCGAGGACTTCGACTACGGCAAGAACAGCCAGCTCTCGCCGGGCAAGTGGGGCGATGTCGGTTACGCCGGCTTCCGCGCGCATTACCACCTCAACAACGACAAGTACAAGGACGAACTCGCCGTCTTCCTGGGCGCGAGCTACTTCCGCGTGCTGGGCGCCAACCAGCATTACGGGCTGTCGGCCCGGGGCCTGGCGATCGACACGGTCGGCGGCAAGGGCGAGGAATTCCCGCGCTTCAGCGAGTTCTGGATCGAGCGCCCCGACCCCAAGGCCACCACGCTGACCGTGCATGCGCTGATGGACTCGCAGCGCGCGTCCGGCGCCTACACCTTCGTCATCAAGCCCGGCGCCGAGACCGTCGTCGAGACCCGCGTGCGCCTGTTCATGCGCGCCCCGGTGGCGACGCTGGCGCTGGCGCCGCTGACCTCGATGTACCTGTTCGGCGAGAACCAGCCGCAGAAGGGCGACTTCCGGCCCGAGGTCCATGACAGCGACGGCCTGATGGTCGCCAGCAGCAGCGGCGAGTGGATCTGGCGGCCGCTGATCAATCCGAATGGCACGCTGACCACCTCGTTCACGCTGCCGGGCGTGAAGGGCTTCGGCCTGATGCAGCGCGACCGCCGCTTCGCCAGCTACGAGGACACCGAGGCGCGCTACGAGATGCGGCCCTCCGCCTGGGTCGAGCCCACCAGCGACTGGGGGCCGGGCCGCGTCGAGCTGATGTCGCTGCACACGCCCGATGAGACCCACGACAACATCGTCGCCTACTGGGTCCCGGCGAAGCAGCCGGCCCCGGGCCAGCCGTTGGACTACTCGTACCGCCTGCACCTGCAGGGCGAGCAGCAGCAGCGTCCGCCCGGCGCCTGGGCGGTGCAGACCCGCACCGGCTACAGCTACGCCAAGCTCGACAAGAACGAGCAGCAGTTCATCGTCGACTTCGAAGGCCCGTCGCTCGCCGCGCTGCAGCCCGGCGCCGAGGTCAAGGCCATCGCCAGCACCAACGCCAACGGCGAGGTGACCGAGGTCAACGCCTATCCGAATCCGGTCACCGGCGGCTGGCGCATGGCCGTCCGCATCAAGCAGTTGCGCCCCGGTCAGTCGACCGAGCTGCGCGGCTTCCTCCAGACGAAGCAGCAGGTCCTCACCGAGACCTGGAGCCTGATTCTTCCTCCCCAGTGAAGGAGCCCGACATGACGCATTCCGCCCTGCATCCCGCCGCCTCGGCCCCCGGTCCGGTCGGCCCGAGCGCGCCGGCCATCAAGCGCGGCGCGATGGTGCCGCGGCCCTGGGGCCAGCGCACGCCGCCGGTCGAATCGCTGCCGGCCTCCGAGCCGCCCCAGGCCTGGGAAACCGCGGCCCGGAACCGGCGCAACGCGCTCAAGCTGTCCATCGCCGGCGCCACCGCGCTGGCCACCGGCGTGCTCTGGCAGACCCACAACGGCTGGGCCAGCGATCCCTGGGCCTTCGCGCTGCAGTGCGTGCACCTGGCGCTGTTCGCCCTGCTCTTCGCCTGGGTCAGCGCCGGCTGCGTCACCGCGGTGATGGGCTTCTGGGTGATGCTGCGCGGTGACCGTCACGCCATCTCGATCAAGGACGCCGGCAACGAGCCGCTGGGTGCCGACGCCCGCACCGCGCTGGTCATGCCGATCTGCAACGAGGACGTCACCACCGTCTTCGCCGGCCTGCGCGCCAGCTGCGAGTCGCTCGCGGCGGCCGGCGCGCTGCGGCTGTTCGACGTCTACATCCTGTCCGACAGCTCCGATCCGGAATGCCGCACGCAGGAGCTGGCCGCCTGGGCCGAGCTGCGCGCGCAGTTCGCCGGCCGCGGCCGCATCCATTACCGCTGGCGCCAGCGCCGGGTGAAGAAGAAGGCGGGCAACGTGGCCGACTTCTGCCGCCGCTGGGGCCGCAACTACCGCTACATGGTGGTGCTGGACGCCGACAGCGTCATGAGCGGCGACTGCCTGCTGGGCCTGGTGCGCCTGATGGAAAAGAACCCGCGCGCCGGCATCCTGCAGGCCGCCAACCAGGTCTGCGGCCACGATACGCCGCATGCCCGCGCGCAGCAGTTCGCGAGCCGCGTGACGGGGCGCCTGTTCGCCGCCGGCATGCAGTTCTGGCAGTTGGGCGAGGCGCACTACTGGGGCCACAACGCGATCATTCGCGTCGAGCCCTTCATGAAGCACTGCGCGCTGGCGCCGCTGCGCGGCAAGGAGATCATGTCGCACGACTTCGTCGAGGCCGCGCTGATGCGCCGCGCCGGCTACCAGGTGTGGCTGGTGGCGGACCTGCCGGGCTCGTATGAACAGCAGCCGCCGCACCTGCTGGCCGAGCTGCAGCGCGACCGCCGCTGGTGCCAGGGCAACATCCAGAACGCCGGCCTGATCGCCGAGCCCGGCCTGCACGGCGTGCACCGCGCGATGCTGGTGACCGGCGCGCTGTCCTACCTGGCCGCGCCGCTGTGGCTGCTGTACGTGGGCCTGGGCGTGCTGCTGTGGAACGTCGGCGGCAACGAGGCCTTCCAGCCCTTCATGGAAGACGGTTCGCTGGCGCCGGGCGTGGCCGCGCTGTGGCTGGGCACGATCGGCATGCTAGTGCTGCCGCGCCTGCTGTCGGTGGCCGCGCTGATCCTGCGCGGAGAGCAGTCGCAGTACGGCGGCACGCTGAAGCTGCTGGCCTCCTGCGCCACCGAGGCCGGCATGTCCCTGCTGCAGGCCCCGCTGCGCATGGTGGCCCATTCGATCTTCTGCGTGGTCGCATTGACCGGCATCTCGCTGGACTGGAAGTCGCCGCCGCGGGCCGCCGAGGACGTGTCCTGGCGCGAGGCCTTCGCCGCCTACGGTCGCATCAGCGTGATCACCGGCGTGATCGCCGCGGCGATCGGCGCGCTGAGCCCGTCGACGCTGATCTGGATCGCGCCGATCGCGCTGCCGCTGCTGCTGGCCGCGCCGATCACCGTGCTGTCCAGCCGCGCCCGCCTGGGCGAGCGCATGCGCCGCGCCGGCCTGCTGCTGATCCCCGAAGAGAGCCAGACCCCGACCGTGCTGCGCAACGCCTGGGCCTATGGCCGCCAGGAGCGCCACCTTCCCGGCTTCGCCGACCTGCTCGCCAGCCGCCGCCTGACCGCGCTGGCGGCCGAGGCGATGGGCCGCCGCGACGTGGGCCAGGGCATGCGCGCGCAGGTGCGTCGCCAGCGCCTGGACCAGTTGATCGCGCAGCCTGGCGCCCTCGACGCGATGAGCAACGCCGAGCGCATGCGCTTCCTGAGCGAACCGGGCCACCTGCTGCGACTGGCGCAACCGCTGCGCCCCGTGGCGGAGGCGGCACGTGTCGTCCGTCCCGACCTGCGCCTGGCCGCCTGAAGCCGCCGGAAGCCGCTACCTGCCGTTGAGTCCCGCCCCATCGGCCCGGGCGCCTCGCCGAAGAGTCATGGCGGAGGCGTGGTGCCCGGGATCGATGCGGTCAACGCCGCGGCGCTACATCGGATCGCGGTCGTAGGCCCGGACGTCCTGCGGCAGCCGGACCCAGCCATGCATGCGGCAGGTGTAGACCGAGTCCTGCGGCGGCGGGAAATCCGGATCCCCGAATCCCCCCACCGCCACGCCGACCGATCCCTCGACCCCCTCCTCCGTATGGAAGACGGTGCTGCCGCACACCGGGCAGAAATGGAATCGGAATCGGGCGCCCTGATCACCGGCACGCACGAATTCGGTCGCGATGCCGATGACCTCATAAGGTTCGGCAAAGGCCGCCAGCGCCGCGAAGACACTACCCGTGCGGCGCTGGCACGCCAGGCAGTGGCAGAGGCCGGTTCCCAACGGCTCTCCCTGCACCACGATCTTCAATTGGCCGCAACTGCACGAAGCGGTACGTGAAGCCATGCGATCACCTCCCTGGAGACCGGACGTGGAGCGGCCATGCTAAGCGCAGCGCCGGGGCGCTGGCTACCTGTCTGAGACATCGTTGCCACACCGACATGAATCGCCGTCCCCTCTCCGAGGGATGCGGCCCGCGCCGCGAGGGCCCGCCTACATCGCCCACAAGCGGGGCGTGGTGCCGTCCAGGCTCCACAAGGCGTGACGCCAGGCGGCCCAGCAACGCCGCAGCAGCAGCGCGACCGGCTCGACCACCGGTCCCAGCACCCGGACCACCAGCACGCCGTCCTGCGCGGCGGTCGCGCCGGCGCTCGCGCGCAGCGGATCGGCGTCGATCAACGCGCGCACCGCGTCCAGCGCGCGTTCACGGCGATCGCGATCCAGCGCGGCGCCGCTGGCGAAAACCAGCGTCCCCAGGCAGCGCTGCCCGGCCAGGCCGAGCTCGCCGTCCATCAGCAGCGCGTCGACCGCATCCAGCCGGCCGCGCTCCAGCCAGACGCCGGGGATCTCCAGGTGCTGCAGGAAGCGGCCACTCGAGAACGGCTGCCCCGCGCCGGGCAGCCCGAGCGCGGTGATGTCCCAGGCCAGCAATTCGGCCGTCGGCGCCAGCGTGAAGCGCGCCTCGTTGACCGCTTCGCAGCCGGGGTAGGCGATCGCCTCGAGCGGCAGCCATTCCAGGCGCGCGCCCACGCCCAGCGTCGCCCGCACACGCTGCGTGGCAGGCGCGCCGTCCGGGCTGCGGTAGAAGCGCGTGGCGCCGGGCGTGGTCACCAGCGCATGGGCGCCCTCGCCGACCGTCACCGCGATGTCCAGGGTGTCGCCGCCGACCAGCCCGCTGGGCGGATGGACGAGCACGCTGTGGCAGATCGCGTCGCCTTCCGGGTAGAGGCTCTTGAGCAGGCGCAGCGGCCCATCGTGCTCATGGCTGACGACGCAACGTCCTCGCTCGAGGCGGTAGTCGGCGCCCAGGCGGGCCAGCCACTGCCGCTCGGCCGGGGCGGCCGTCGTCGGGGGCGAGGCCGGGCTGGCCGGGCTGGCCGGGCTGGTCGGGCTCAGCGAAGAGGAGGTCGACGGGAATGAGGGATCGAAGGTCGCGGTCATGACAGCGCAGGAGGCAGGCGGCGGATGTTAGGCGCATCCGCGCCACCGACGCCGCGCCGCTGGGCAAGGCTCACTTCGGCACCGTGATCCAGGCGTAGTCCAGCCAGTTGTCGGCGCGATGCACGGCCTTCACGCCCTGGCGCAGCGCCCAGGGCGCGGCCTGGCGATGCAGCGGCAGCACGTGCAGCTGCTCGCGGTACTCCTGCAGCGCCGCCTTGATGAGCGCCTCGCGCTTGACCGGATCGGCCTCGGCCGAGGATGCGGCCGCAAGCTGGTCGAACTTCGGGTTCCGCGAGCGGCCGTAGTTGTAGAAGCCGGCGCCGGACGCCTTGTCGTCACTGCGGTAGACCGGCGTCAGGATGGTCTCGGCATCGGTGATCGCGCCGCCCCAGCCCATCAGGTAGAGGCTGGTCTCGTAGCGCTCCAGCTTGGGGAAATAGAGCACCCGCGGCATCGCGTTGACCTTCACCTTGAGCTTGATCTGCGCCCACATCGACGCGAGCGCCAGGCAGATGCCCTCGTCGTTGACGTAGCGGTTGTTGGGGCAGTCCAGCGTGACCTCGAAACCGTCGGGATAGCCGGCATCGGCCATGCCCTTGCGGGCGGCGGCGAGGTCGAACGGCAGGCGCGTCTCGAGTGCCGGATCGTCATAGGCGCCGAGCGGTGACGGCGTGAGGCCGCCGGTGGGTTGCGACAGCCCGTTCATCAGGCGCTTGTGGATGGCTTCGATGTCGATGGCCTGGTACATCGCGCGGCGCACGCGCAGGTCCTGGAACGGGTTTCTGCCGCCCGGCGCGCGGCCGTACACCAGCGTGTCGCGCGCCTGGTCCATGCCGATGAAGACGAGGCGGTTCTCGAGCCCCTCCAGCACCTGCACGCCGGGCGTGGCGCGCAGCCGCGGGACATCGCGCGGCGCGGGGTCCAGCAGCAGATCGATCTCGCCCGACACCAGTGCGGCCAGCCGCGTCGCGTCGTTGGAGATCGGCGTGAACTGGACCTCCTGCACGTTGCCCTCGAAGCGGCCCCACCAGTTCGGGTTGCGCTTGTAGACGGTGCGGATGCCGGGCTGACGGCGCACCAGCATGAAGGGGCCGGTGCCGTTGGCGTTGAAGCTGGCGTGGCTTTCCTCGTTGTCCTTGAAGCTGAGCGGGCGCGTGACCTTGTGCTGCTCGCTCCAGGACTTGCTCATGATGAACAGCAGGTCCAGGTGCTGCAGGAAGATCGGATTGAAGCGCGGCTGGGTGATCTCGACGGTGAGCTCATCGATCTTGCGGGCGGTGCCCACGGCGTTGGCGTAGACCGCGAGCTGGGAGGTCGGCGCCTTGGCGCGCTGCAGCGAGAAGACGACGTCGTCCGCGGTGAAGGCCGAGCCATCGTGGAACCGGACGTTGGGCCGCAGCTTGAAGCGCCAGACGAGCGGGCCGATCTGCGTCCATTCGGTGGCAAGACCCGGCACGATGTTGAGCTGCCGGTCACGGGCGGTGAGGCGCTCGTAGACCTGCGAGTTCATGCCGTTGGTCAGGCTCTCGTTCTGCGAGTGCGGGTCCATGGTCTGGGCGTCGCCCTGGCTGGCCCATCGCAGCGTCTGCGCCGCGGCGGTCGACGCCGCGCCGACCGCCCCACCGACCACGCCGGCGCACAGCGCCAGCAGCATGAGCATGCGCGTCATCCCGGTCTCCCGACGACTCTGTGAATGTCGGCCGAGTGTAGGCAGGCCGGGGTCAGCGGGTGGTCGGGGTCTTTCCGGACGGTTTATCGATTGCTGGCGAGATCGTCCGCAACCCAGTCAGTAACCACCGGTCCAGGGCCCAGAGAGCCCATTGCCTCCTGCCTGGCCTCCTCCGCCATCCGCTCCGCCGCCGACTTCTGATCCATGTCGAACAGGCCGGGATACATCCTCTGAATGGCTTGATCCAGCAGTTCCCTGCCGAGTCCGAAATCGGGAATCAATGATGTCATGTCCATGCGTCAACTCCTCAAGAGTGAAAGAAAACGGATTGATCTCGATGGTGGGCTTTCGCCCCTTCGCGATCGATGGCGACCAGTCCCGACAATGCCGAGCCACCGTGGCCACCGCGCCCTCAGGCACCCGGACGTCGCGAAACAGCAGTCGAGCTTCCTTCCGGTCGATCGCAAATCCGTGGGAGGGATACCTGCGCGCGAGCACTCGCACGCCCTTGGGATCGATATTGCCGCCTCGCAAGGCGAGCCGGTCGCCGTAGGCCTCGGCAATGGCCATGGCCCGGGTCATTTCCACGAGGCGGTGCGGCTCGACCTGCGCGACGATCGGATGGAACATGTGTCCGACCAGAAGGGATGCTGCATGGGCGGCAAGGTCGGCGGACAAACCCTGCGCAGTCAGCTCCTGCATCGATGCTTCCAAAGTCCGCAGTTGATAGGGCAGCAGCACATCCAGCACGCCGCTGAACTCGAGTGCCGACCCGCGATTGGAGAACTCATGAGCCCGAGGGACTTGCATGTCCAGCGGGCCGAGTTCCCCGCGATCGTCCATGTGCAGCACCGAGGCTCCAAGCACGATCAGCGTCCCCGCGCTCTTGCAGCAACGCGGTACCAGCGCCTCCACCTGCTCATAGTGAAAACCCAGGGCGCGCGAAATCCTGAACGCCGCATGCGGGTCGCCGCCGGACGTTTCCAGGACGATGAGCACCCGGTCGCTTGCTCGATGCCCGTCGAGCAGGCCGCTCAGTCGCTCATACCCCTCCATCGTGACGGGTCCCGCATAGGTCACCACGTCGAACGGCGGGGCCAGCGGTCGCTCGTCCTGCGGCCCTGCCGGCGCATCGGCGGACGGCTCCGCCTCTTTCAACATCACTGCCATCGGATGCCCTCCAGCGCCAGACATCGGCGCGAGGTCCGCATCTTCGAGCGGCGGCCGCGCGGACGCCATGACCCCGACTAGGAGACCTTCGCCTCGAAACTCGGAGCCCGCCACTCAATCGAGTCTGGCCCGCCTACTGAGACATGCCGTTGGCGCCTGCGCGGCCGCTCACCCTGCCGGCGTCTGCCAGAGTTCATCGAGCTTCTGGAAGCCCCAGGTGGCCGGATCCTCGCGGCCGATGATGCGGTCCGTTGCCCCGGGCGAGGACAGGTCCAGGACCTGCGTCGGGATCGGCATCTGCGACTTGGTCGAATAGAACGCCCGCACCCGCGGCGCCGTCAGCGCGGTCGCGTTCTGCTCCAGCACCACGGCCAGCTTGCCCGACTGCAGCTTCACCAGCGTGCCGACGGGGTAGATGCCCACGCACTTGACGAAGGCCTGGAACACGCGCGGATCGAAGTGGCCGGTCCACTGCGCCATCCGCGCCAGCGAGGACGCCGGATCCCAGGCGTTCTTGTAGGGCCGGTTCGAGGTGATCGCGTCGTAGACATCGCACACCGCGCCCATGCGCGAGAACAGGCTGATCTGCTCGCCCGCGAGCTTGCCGGGGTAGCCGCTGCCGTCCATCTTCTCGTGGTGGCGCAGCGCCACGTCCAGCGCCGCCTCGGGCACCGAGGTGCCCTCCTTGAGCATCTCGTGGCCGCGCGTCGGGTGGTCGCGCATGATCGCGAACTCGGCGTCGGTCAGCGCGCCCGGCTTGTTCAGCACGTTCAGCGGCATCGCCATCTTGCCGACGTCGTGCAGCAGCCCGGCCAGGCCGGCCTCGCGGGTCTGCGCCTCGTCCAGGCCCATCTGGCGGGACAGCGACACCATCAGCGCGCACACCGCCACCGAATGCATGTAGGTGTAGTCGTCCTTGGTCTTGAGCCGCGCCAGGCTGATCAGCGCCGACGGATTGCGCTCCACCGAGCTGGTCACCTCGGCCACCAGGGGCAGGCATTGCTCGGCGTCGATCGCCTTGCCCAGCCGGGCCTCGCCGAACAGATTCATCACCGCGCGCTTGGAGCGCTGCATGACCTGCGACGCGCGCTCGAGCTCCTCGCCCATCGATGCCGGCGCGGTCCCGAGCGCCAGCCGCGGCGCGGCCCGCACCACCGCCGGGGCCTCGGGCGCGGCCGGCGCCGCGCCTTGGGCCGCCGCCTGGGGCGCCACGTCCAGCCCCTTGGAGGCGTCGATCCAGCAGAAAGGCACGCCGCTCGCCTTCAGGGCCTGGAGGTCCTCGGGGTCCGTCAGGACGAACTTGGTCTTCCAGAATGGATGGGACAACCACGAGCCCTCCATCCCCTGCAGGAACATGCCCAGCTTGACATCCGACGTCGGAATCTTCTTCAGCATGACTGGCGTTTTCGTCCAGGACAACACAGTATGGCGCCCTCCCCGGCGCTCGCACAGTCAGACGACCATGAAAAAAACCGCCCCTCGGGGCGGTTCGTGATTGTCTTCGCGCCGCGGCCGGGGAGCCCGGCTTCAGCGTGCCACGGTTCAGCGGAACCGGGACTGCGGGACTGTACGGAGTTCGGACGGCAAGCTGGCCAGGTACTGGGACAGCGTCTTCAGTTCCGCATGGGTGAACTGCTTGACCTGGCCCGCCATCACCGCGTTGCTGCGGCCGTGATAGGGCTTGCCCTGGACCTGGTAGGACTTCAGCGCGACGTACAGGTAGTCGGCGTGCTGGCCGGCGATCTTCGGATAGGTGCCGTCGATGGGCTTGCTGAAGTTGGCGCCATGACAGCTGGCGCAGGCGCCCTTGTCGAGCAGCTTCTTCACGTCGGCGGGCGCCTCGACCGTCGCCGGCACCGGCACCGCCTCGACCTGGGCCAGGCCGGCGTAGTACTCGGAGATCTCGGCGATGTCCTTGTCGCCCAGCGGCAGCGCGATGCCGCGCATCGTCGGATGCTTGCGGTCGCCCTTGGCGTAGGCGGTCAGCGCGGAGGCGATGTACTTGGCGTTCTGGCCCGCGATCATCGGGACCTTGTGGACCTCGGGGAAGGTGGCCTGGTAGCCCGGGATGCCGTGGCAGCCGATGCACATGGCCACCTTGGCCTGCACCGGCGCCTGGGGGCCAGGTGTTGCCGTGGCGGGTGGGGTCGCGGCCGGCGCTTGTCCCGGCGCGGGCGACGAAGGGGCGTTGGACTGAGCGGATACAACAAACGCACTTCCGGCCAGCATCAACGCGAGGGAGATCTGCAGTTGTCTTCTCATGGTCCCGATCTTCGAGGATTTGGGGCGGCGCGATTATAGGGGGGGCCCTATATACTGGTTTTCACCGCTGCGCTAGAGAAACCCCTCATGAAATTCAAAGGTTCCCAGGACTACGTCGCCACGCCGGATCTGATGCTGGCGGTCAACGCGGCCATCACCTTGAAGCGGCCGCTGCTGGTCAAGGGCGAACCGGGCACCGGCAAGACGCTGCTGGCCGAGGAGGTCGCCAAGTCCCTGGGACTGCCGCTGCTGCAGTGGCATGTGAAGAGCACCACCAAGGCCCAGCAGGGCCTGTACGAGTACGACGCCGTCTCCCGCCTGCGCGACAGCCAGCTCGGCGACGACAAGGTGCGCGACATCGCGAACTACATCGTCCAGGGCACGCTGTGGCAGGCCTTCGCCTCGGACACGCCGGTGGCACTGCTGATCGACGAGATCGACAAGGCCGACATCGAGTTCCCCAACGACCTGCTGCGCGAACTCGACCGGATGGAGTTCTACGTCTACGAGACCCGCGAGTGGGTGCGCGCCAAGCACCGGCCGCTGGTGTTCATCACCTCCAACAACGAGAAGGAACTGCCGGACGCCTTCCTGCGCCGCTGCTTCTTCCACTACATCAAGTTCCCCGAGGCCGACACGATGCAGGCCATCGTCGACGTCCACTTCCCCGGCCTCAAGAAGGAGCTGCTGGCGGCGGCGCTGAAGACCTTCTACGACGTGCGCAAGCTGCCGGGGCTGAAGAAGAAGCCCTCGACCTCGGAGCTGATCGACTGGCTCAAGCTGCTGCTGGCCGAGGACATCCCGGCCGAGGCGCTGCAGACGCAGGACGACAAGGTCGCGATCCCTCCGCTGGTGGGCGCGCTGCTGAAGAACGAGCAGGACCTGACCCTGTTCGAGAAGCTCGTCTACATGCAGAGCCGCAACCGCTGAGGCCGCCGCGATGAGCCAGGACTTCAATGCCGCCTGGCGCGCCGCGCTGGCGGACGCGCTGGGCTTCGTGGGCGGTGGCGTGATCGGCCTGCTGGTCGGCCGCGCGCTGGGCTGGGAATTCATCGGCGCGCCCGGCTGGGGCATGACGCAGATCCTGGGCCTGCTCACCATCCTCGCCGGCATGGGCGGCTGCCGCTGGCTGCTGCGCCGGCTGCTGCTCGGCGGCAAGGGCTGAGCGCCCCACTCCTTCCCTCCACCGCCGGCCGCGGGGTCGGCCCGATCGCATGACCGCATCCACTCCCTTCACCGCGCCGGTCACCCTGGCCGGCCCGCACGCGCGGCTCGATCCGCTGTCGCCCACGCACCGCGAGGCGCTCGCCGAGGCCGCCGACGACGGCGCGCTGTGGAAGCTCTGGTACACAACCGTGCCGGCGCCCGAGCGCATGGCCGCCGAGATCGAGCGCCGGCTGGGCCTGCGCGAGGCCGGCACGATGAATCCCTTCGCCGTCTTCGACGCGCAGGGCCGGGCCGCCGGCATGACGACCTACATGAACATCGACGCGGCCAACCGCCGCGTCGAGATCGGCTCCACCTGGACGCGCGCCTCCTGCCAGCGCAGCGCGCTGAACACGCAGTGCAAGCTGCTGCTGCTCCAGCATGCGTTCGAGCAGCTGGACTGCATCGCAGTGGAGTTCCGCACCCATCGCCTGAACACGCAGAGCCGCCGCGCGATCGAGCGGCTGGGCGCGCAGCTCGACGGCATCCTGCGCTCGCACCTGCGCATGCCCGACGGCACGCTGCGCGACACCTGCGTCTACAGCATCACCGCGGCCGAATGGCCGACGGTGCGCAACCACCTGCAGTGGCAACTCGACAAGCCCCGGAGCGCCTGATGGCCACGTCCAGGAAAAACACCGCCAAGCGGGACATCGCCAAGCGGGCCACCACGAAGCGCGCCCGCGCGACGACGGCGCTCAAGACCTTGGACGTCGACGCGCTGTGGTCGCTGGCGCGACTGGGCACGCCCAGCCTGTCGCCGGACGGCGCCCAGGCCGTGGTACCGGTGACGCGCTTCGACATGGAGAAGAACCAGGGCGCGACCTCGCTGTGGCTGCTGTCCACGCTGGGTGGCGATGCGCGCCCGCTGACCTTCGCCGGCGAGAAGGACGGCCAGCCGCGCTGGAGCCCGCAGGGCGACCTCGTCGCCTTCGTCGCGCGCCGCGACCAGCAGGGCGACAAGGACGATTCCCCGCAGCTGTACGTGATCCCGCCCGACGGCGGCGAGGCGCGCCGCGTGACGAAGATGCCGTTCGGCGTCGAGGCCTTCAAGTGGTTCCCGGACGGCAGGCGCCTGGCCTTCGTGTCCTGGGTCGATCCCTCGCTCAAGGGCCAGGCCGCGCAGGCCCAACGCCGCCAGGCCGAGAAGGATCGCAAGGACTCGGCCTATGTCACCGAGGAAGGCTTCTACCGCTTCTGGGACCATGCGCTGCCGATGGGCCGCGTGCCGCACCTGCATGTCGTCGACCTCGACAGCGGCCAGGTGCGCGACCTCTTCGAGGGCACCGACTACGAACTGAGCCGCGCCGAGCCCGATGCCGACAGCTTCGACATCTCGCCCGACGGCCGCCGCATCGTCTTCAGCTTCGACCCCAACACGCCCAAGACGCTGGAGCACCGCAACGCGCTGGCCGAGGTCGAGGTGCGCTCCGGCCGGGTCCAGGTGCTGCTGCATGAACCGGCCTGGGACCTGGTCGCGCCGGTGTACAGCCATGCGGGGCACCACATCGCGTTCGTCGCCTGTCACCAGGGGCTGAAGCACACGATGCCGCAGCAGCTGGCGGTGCTGGACACCCATGGCCACTGGGCGGTGCTGTCCGAGGACTGGGACCAGGAGGTCGCCGCGCCGCTGCGCTGGGACGAGGACGACCTGGGCGTGCTCTTCTGCGCCGAGGAGCGCGGCCGCCGCCACCTCTACCGCTTCGACGTCAAGACGCTGCACGCCTTCCCGCTGTGCGAGGGCGGCCATGTCGGCGCCTTCGCGCTGGAGGCCGGCACGCTGGTCGTCCTGCATGACAGCGCGAGCTTCCCGCCGCGGCTGTCCGTCGTCGACCGGGAAGGCGATGCCGCGGAACAGGTGCTGCACCGGATCGAGTCCTTCAACGACGAGGCCTTGTCGACGCTGGCCTTCGGCGCGGTCGAGGAGCGCTGGTACGAGGGCGCGCTCGGCGAGCCGGTGCAGATGTGGCTCTACTACCCGCCCGGATTCGACCCGCGCCGCAAGACCAAGGCGCCGCTGATGCACCTGATCCACGGCGGCCCGCACACCGCGATGGGCGACAGCTGGCACTGGCGCTGGAACCACCAGGCGATGGCGGCGGCGGGCTACGTGGTCGCCTGCGTGAACTACCACGGCTCGTCGAGCTTCGGCAATCGCTTCGCCGACTCGATCACCGGCCGCTGGGGCGAGCTCGAGCTGGAGGACGTCGAGCGCGCGACCGACCTGCTGCTCCAGCAGCCCTGGGCCGACCCGAAGCGGGTCTTCGCCACGGGCGGCAGCTACGGCGGCTACATGGTCGCGTGGATGAACGGCCATGTGCCGGCCGGCCGCTACCAGGCCTACGTCTGCCATGCCGGCTGCTACGACTGGACGGCGATGTTCGCCAACGACGCCTACCTGTGGCATGCGAAGGAGCTGGGCACGGCCTACTGGAAGGATCCGGCCAAGGTCGCGTCGCAGAGTCCCATCGGCTACGCGCAGCACTTCAACACGCCGACGCTGGTCATCCACGGCCAGCTCGACTACCGCGTGCCCGACGCGCAGGGCCTGGCCTACTACAACACGCTGAAGGCGCAGGGCATCGCCGCCCGGCTGGTGTGGTTCCCGGACGAGAACCACTGGGTCATGAAGCCGCGCAATTCGAAGCTCTGGTATGGGGAGTTCTTCGATTGGCTGCGCCGGCACGATCCCGCTGGCGCGAAGCCGGCGGCCCCGAAGACCACCAGGTCGGCCAGGTCGACCAAGTCCAGGAAGTCGATGACGTCGGCGACGTCGGCCCGCGAGTCCTGAAGCGCCGGCGGGCGGGGCCGTCCCGATGCCGGCGACGGCTCAGCCCTCATTCCAGTCCAGGTCCCCGCACAGCACCCGCAATCGTCCGTCCTGCCGGTACGCGACCGAGACCGTCACGCACATCCGGGCGCCGTGCAGGCTCAGGTAGGGGCGGGTGACCTGGATCTCGCCGACCGCCTCGGCCGCGCGGCGGAAATAGGGCCGGCGCGCCCAGCGCGCGTCGCCGGCGCGCGCCATCGGCAGGAAGCGCGGATCGATCCCGGCCGGCCCGGAGGCCGGCACCGCGCGCGGGCCGAGCTCGCGCCCTTCCTCGTCGAGCAGGTAGCACATCTGCGCACCTTCGAGCCGCAGGAAGGCCTGGCACGCCTCGGCCAGCGACCGGCCCTGCTGCAGCGGTCCCAGCGCCAGCGCGAGCGCGCTGCGGAACGGCGTCAGCCGGTCCTGGTGTTCCCGCTGCCGCCGCGCCTGGCGCTCGTTGAACAGGCCCCAGACGTCCTCGAGCGCGGACACGCCCTCCTCGTCGCGCAGGAACGGTGCCGGATGCCCGAAGGCGAAGCCCTGCACCAGATCCACATCCGCATCCATCGCGATCTGCGCGTCCTCGGTCGTCTCGATGCCCTCCAGCAGCACCAGCGAGCCGCAGTCATGCAGCAGCGCCGCCATCTGCGACAGCGCCCGCGCCATGCGCCGCGACCCGCGCGCGCGCACCAGCAGCGAACGGTCCAGCTTGACGATCTCCGGCCGGATGCGCCAGATGCGGTCGAAGTTGGAATGGCCGACGCCGAAGTCGTCCAGCGCCAGCAGGCAGCCGGTCGCGCGCGCCGCCTCGACCGCGTCCTCGAAGGAGTCGTCGCGCGCCATCACGTCCTCGGTCACCTCGAACACCAGCCGATGCGTGGGCAGTCCCAGTTGATGCACCACCTCCACCGCCCGCGCCAGCATCCGCACCTGCAGCGCGGCATGGTTGAAGACGGCCGGGTGGATGTTCAGGAACAGCCAGCAGTCCGGCTGCCGCTGCGCGACGAAGTTGTGGACGTGCAGCAGCCGGCACAGGCGGTCCAGCCAGACCTGCTGGTCGAAATTGCCGACGCCCTCGAAGGCGGTGACCGGCGTGATGGGCCGGCCGCGGTCGTCCTCGACGCGGATCAGGCCTTCATAACCGACCGGCCGGCGGTGCGGATAGCCGTAGACCGGCTGGAACGCGCTGGTCAGCCGGTAGTTCTCGTAGCTGCCGACCCAGCGGCCGCGCTCCTCGCGCACCGCGCCGTACAGCGCCTGCAGCATCGCCTCGACTTCGGCGTTGTCGTCGCCGTGGCCTTGACCGTGATCCATGCACCCGATCCCAACGTTGGAAGCTCCGCGGTCCCGCGGCCGCGGACCCGTGCGTGCCGCCGATGCTACGCCCGCGGAGCGGTCAACCGGCATGGATAATGCCCGGATGCCCCGGAGTTCAGGGGGAGGCCCATGCTGATCCAGTTCTTCTACACGCTGCGCGCCGCCAAGCTGCCCGTCTCCGTCAAGGAGTACCTGACCCTGCTCGAGGCCATGAAGGCCGGCGTGCTCGACGACCGCGCCGAGGGCGGCAGCGGCCCCACGGTCGACAAGTTCTACGCGCTCGCCCGCACCGCGCTGGTCAAGGACGAGGCCCTGTTCGACAAGTTCGACCGCGCCTTCGCCGCCTACTTCAAGGGCGTGGAACTGATGGGCGACCTGTTCAAGGCGCTGCCCCAGGAATGGCTCACGAAGCAGCTCGAACGCGAGCTCACGCCCGAGCAGCTCGCCCAGCTCAAGGCCCTGGACTGGGACGAGCTGATGGACACGCTGCGCCAGCGCCTGGAGGAACAGCAGGAGCGCCATGAAGGCGGCATCCGCTGGATCGGCACCGGCGGCACCAGCCCCTTCGGCAACGGCGGCGTGAACCCGCGCGGGGTCCGCATCGGCGGCCCGGGCGGCCAGCGCAGCGCGGTCAAGGTCTGGGAACAGCGCGCCTACAAGGACTACGACGACGGCATCGAGCTGGGCACCCGCAACATCAAGGTCGCGCTGCGGCGGCTGCGCCGCTTCGCGCGCGAGGGCTCGGAGCTGGAGCTCGACCTGGACGACACCATCCACAAGACCGCCGCCAACGCCGGCATGCTGGACATCCGCATGATCCCGGAGCGCCACAACAAGGTGAAGCTGCTGCTGATGGACGTCGGCGGCACGATGGACGAGCACGTGCATCGCGTCGAGGAACTCTTCTCCGCGGTCAAGAGCGAGTTCAAGCACCTGGAGTTCTTCTACTTCCACAACTGCGTCTACGACTTCGTCTGGAAGAACAACCGGCGCCGCTTCAGCGAGAAGACCTCCACCTGGGACCTGATCCACAAATACAACCGCGACTACAAGCTGATCTTCGTCGGCGACGCCACGATGAGCCCTTACGAGATCCTGCAGCCCGGCGGCAGCGTCGAATACAACAACGAGGAAGCCGGCGCCGAATGGCTGCAGCGGCTGACCAGCCACTTCACCAGGCACGTCTGGATCAACCCCGAGCCGGCCGGGGTCTGGCAGTACCGCCAGAGCATCTCGCTGATCCAGCAGCTGATGCAGCAACGCATGATGCCGCTCACGATGGGCGGCCTCGAACAGGCGATGCGCGTGCTCAACCGATGACGGCGACGCTACCGACGCCCTCGTTCCTCCGGCTTCTGCGGCGCCTGCTGCCGATCGTGGCGATCGGCGCGGCGGGCGCGATGCTGGGCGGCTGCTCGCTGCTGCCCACCGACCGCAAGGCCGAACTCAAGGTCGCCGCCACCGAGGAGCCGGACGAGGCCAATCCCAACGTCACGCGGCGCCGGATCTCCGCCTACGAGCTGACCGTGGAGGCGCCGCCGGAGCTGCGCGCGCTGCTGATGCAGCACCTGGACCTGGCGCGCTTCCGCGACACGCCCGAGGACATGCGCCTGACCGCCGCCGAGTTGCGCCGGCTCGCCGCCGTCGCGCCCGAGCAGGCGACCAAGCTGCTGGAGACCGCCGGCTACTTCAACGCCAAGGTCAGGACCGAGGAAGTGGGCGACCTGAACGACGGCGTGCGCAACCTGCGCCTGATCGTCGACACCGGCCCGCGCGCGCTGGTGCGCCAGATGGACCTGCGCATCGAGGGGCCGCTCAAGGTCGCCGCCGAGCGCGGCGACAAGCTCGCCGCCGCGCTCGAACGCACGCTGACCCAGAGCTGGCTGCTGCAGCCGCAGACCGGCTTCAGCCAGGGCGACTGGGCGGCCGCCAAGAACGCGCTGCTGACCCGCGCCCGCGCGCAGGGGTATCCGCTGGCGCGGATGACGCACAGCGAGGCCGTCGTGCAGGCCGACGACAACCAGGTCGACATCGCCGTGACGCTGGAGACCGGGCCGCTGTTCACGCTGGGCGAGCTGACGGTCGAGGGCCTGAAGCACCAGCCCGAGGACAGCGTGCGTCGCCTGGCCGGCTACAAGCTGCATCAGCCCTACAACGAGAAGCTGCTGCTCGACTTCCAGGAGCGGCTGCTGGGCACGCAGCTGTTCGACAGCGCCAGCGTCGAGATCCAGCCCGAGAGCGTCACGCCGCCGCCCGGCGCGGAGACGGTGGAGGTGCCGGTCACCGTCAAGATCCGCGAGGCGGCGCGCCAGCAGGTGACGCTGGGCGTCGGTTACCGGACCGTCGACGGCCCCAGCACCAGCATCGAATACACGCACCGCAAGCCCTTCGGCCTGAACATCCGCGAGCGCAGCAAGCTCGAGCTCTCGCGCGTGCGCCAGGCGCTGGACACCGAGATCAGCTCGCACCCGCAGCCCAACATGCAGCGCAGCCTGGCGCT
Source organism: Roseateles sp. 22389 (assembly GCF_052044995.1). Classification (NCBI taxonomy): domain Bacteria; kingdom Pseudomonadati; phylum Pseudomonadota; class Betaproteobacteria; order Burkholderiales; family Sphaerotilaceae; genus Roseateles; species Roseateles sp. 22389. Next base: position 112,496 of record NZ_JBQEOF010000007.1, on the reverse strand, counting down.
GGTGAAGGTCGAGCGCATCGACGACAACAACCAGGTCAACCTCAACCTGAGCACCCGGCTCGGCTACGCCAAGGAGACCGAGCCCGAGGACCGGCTGACCTACATCGAGGTGCTGCGCGCCTGGGAGCACAAGCCCGACATCCCGACGACGGTGGCTGGCGCGGTCTCGCTGAACCAGCAGATGACCTGGCGCCGGCTGGACTCGCGGGTGCTGCCGACCAAGGGCTGGAGCGCGACGATGACGGTGGGCGGCGGCTGGGCCGACAGCTCGTCGGAGAAGAACGGGCCGTTCGCGCGCGCCACCGGGAAGGTGTTCTGGTACACGCCGCTGTCGGGCCGCTGGCTGTTCTCGACCCGGCTGGAAGGCGGCCAGATCCTGGCCAAGGGCAAGCTGGGCCTGCCCGAGGCGCTGCGCTTCCGCACCGGCGGCGACGACAGCGTGCGCGGCTACGGCTACAACGACCTGGGCCCGGTCAACTCCACCGGCGCGCAGACCGGCGGCCGCGTGCTGCTCAACGGCAGCGTCGAGGTCTCGCACCCCCTCACGCCGCGCATCCCGCAGCTGATGGGCGCGTTGTTCCTCGACGCCGGTCAGGCCGCGCAGAACTGGGGCGACTACCACCCCGCCTGGGCCTACGGCACCGGCCTGCGCTACCGCAGCCCGGTCGGCGTGCTGCGCTTCGACTTCGCCAAGGGCAACCTGGTGGACAAGTGGCGCCTGCACTTCAGCGTGGCGATCAGCCTGTAATCCGATGAGCGATCCCCGCGACGACCTCCCGCCGCCCGCGCCCTCCGGCGCGACGCCCGCCGCCGCGCCTGCTGGCGCTGGCTCCGGCTCCGGCCTCGGCGCCGACGCATCGGCCGCGGACGCCGCCACGGTGTCGCCGGGCGGCGGCCCTCCCGGCCCGACCGACAACGGCGACGCGGCCCGACGGACACGCCGTCGGCGCCGCGGCCGCGGCCTGCTGTGGGTGCTGCTGACCGTGCCGGTGCTGGTCGGCCTGCTGCTGCTGGCGCTGGTCTGGGCGCTGAAGACCGAAGGCGGCACGGCCTACGTGCTCGCGAAGGTGCCGGGGCTGACGCTGCAGCAGGCGCGCGGTCGCCTGCTGGGCGACTTCGACGTCGACCGCGCCGAGCTGGTGTTGCCCGGCACCGAGGACCGCATCGTCCTGGAGCAGCTGCAGTGGCGCAATGTGCGTCTGGCCTGGAACCGGTCGCCGCTGCTGTGGGGCGAGGTCCGGGCGGACCGGCTGGCCGTCGCGCGGCTGCGGGTGCAGATGGCGCCCAGCGCGTCGACCGAGCCGGCGAAGCCGCCGCTGAGCCTGCTGTCGCCGGTGGCCATCACGATCGCCGACCTCGAGATCGGCGAGCTCTTCGCGCCCGGTTTGGACCAGCCCCTGCGCGGCCTGCGCGGCAGTGCGGCGCTGGGCAGCGACGGCGGCCAGCAGCACGCGCTGACGGTCAGGTCGCTGGCCTGGCAAGGACTGACCCTCGCTGGCGAGGCCCGCATCGCGACGCGCGACGACTTGAAGCTCGCCAGCCGCTGGACGCTGAGCCAGCCCACCGGCGAGCTGCCGTGGACGGCGCCGTTCCAGCTGGACGGACCGCTCGCGGACCTGACGCTGAAGGGATCGCTCGAGGCGGCGAAGCAGCGGCTGCAGGTGCAGGCGCGGCTGCAGGCCTTCGCGCCCTTCCCCGTCGCCCAGCTGCAGGCGCGGGCGCAGGACCTGGACCTGGCCGCGCTGCTGCCCGGCACCGACGGCGTGCCGCGCACCGGCCTGACCGGCCTGGTCACGATGACGCCGAACGCCGACCGGTCGCTGAGCGTCAAGGCCGACCTGGACAACGGCGCGGCCGGCCGTCTCGACCAGGACCGCCTGCCGCTGCGCGCGCTCCAGCTGGACCTGTTGCTGGACCCGTCGAACTGGACCCGGCTGCGCCTGCCGCGGCTCGATGCGCAGCTGGCCGGCGGCGGTCGACTGCAGGCCGTCGGCCAGACCAGCCAGTCGGGCGGCAGCGCGCTGACGCTGCGCCTGACCGGCCTGGACAGCCGCCAGATCGATGCACGATGGCCGCTGGTCCAGGCCCGCGGCGAATTGAAGCTGGGCACCCCGGCAAGCCTGGCCGCGCGGGGCGCCGACCCGGTCCTGACGGTCGAGGGCGACCTGGCCGGCGTGCTGGGCCAGGGCAAGCTGCAAGCGCCGCTGGAGGTGACGCTGGCGGCCGAGCTTCGGCAGCGATCCGTCGCGCTGCAGCGGCTGCAGGCCCGCTCCGGCCCGGCGACGCTGAAGGCCGAGGGCGAGTTCACCCTCAACGAGGCGCTTTCCCTCGCCGAGGGCTGGAAGACGCGGCTGGAGGCTTCGGTGCAGGGGCTGGATCCGCGCCGCCTGAGCGCGGAGCCGCTGGCTGAAGGCGCGCTGCCGCAGGCGCTCAACGGCCGCCTGCAGGCGACGCTGCAATCGGTGCGCGGCAGCCTCTGGCCGCAAGGCAAGGCCGAGTTCGACCTGCAGCCCAGCCAGTGGCAAGGCCTGCCGCTGAGCGGCCAGCTCCGCTACAGCCGCAACGGCGCGGCCGCGCCGGACCTGCTCGCCGACCTGAAACTGGCGGACGCCACGCTGCAGGCGCGCAGCCGCATCAACGCCTCGGCCCGTCGCGAACAGGTCGACCTCTCGATCGAGCTGAACGCGCCGAAGCTCGCCAGCCTGCAGCCGATGCTGCGTGCCCGCTTCCCGCAGGCGACGATCGTCGGCAGCGCCCAGGCGCAGGCCAGCGTCGTGCTGATCCAGCCCGGCGCCCGCCAGGCGCAGTACGGCAGCGACGGCAAGTGGCAGCTGCAGGGCCTGGGTCTGTCCGGCGTGCCGGGCCTGCCGGCGAATTCCGGCAACCGGCCGGCGCTGCAACTCGACGCCGCCTCGGGCCAGTGGTCGCTGTCCAGCCTGAAGGACGCGCGCCTCGCCTGGACGACGCAGCTGCGTCAGTTGCGCCTGCCGCAGCAGAGCACGCGGCTGGATGAACTGCAGCTCGAGCTGTCGGGCAGTTGGGCCCAGCATCGTTTGACCCTGACCACGCAGGGCCAGGTCCCGCTGCCCCCGGTGCTGACGCAGCCCACCGCGACCAAGGTGGTCGCGCGCGCGCAGGCCGCGAGCGGCGCGGGCGGCACTCTCGCCCAGACCGTGCCGCTGGATCCGCAGGGCGCTCGCGCCCGGCTCGCACTCGACGGCGCGCTGGACACCGATCCGCTGCAGGCCTGGCGCCAGGGCGCGAACTGGCAGGCCCGCAACCTGGCGCTCGCGCTGGAAGCCAGCCAGCAGCCGACGCCGCTGCTCAAGGCGGGGCCGCTGGCACTGGCGCTGCGGCTCGACCGCGGCCTCGATCCGCGGCAGGCGGCGCTGGCGCCGGGGCGGATGGAGCTGCTCGGCGCCGGCCTGCGCTGGGACCGGATGAGCTGGCAGAGCTCGTCGCGGCCCGACCTGCCCTCGGGCGAGTGGGACGTGCAGGCCGCGCTGGAGCCGCTGGCCGCGGCGCCGGTGCTGAACAAGCTGCAGCCGGACTTCGGCTGGGGCGGCGACCTCCAGATCGAAGGCCGCTTCAAGTCGCGACGCGACGCGCGCGGCCTGACGGTGGACGCGATGATCGAGCGCACCCGCGGCGACCTGACCGTCACCGACGAAGTCAGCACCCAGCGCCTGGGCTTGACCGACCTGCGCCTGGGCGTGATCGCCGACCAGGGCGTGTGGCACCTGGTGCAGGGCGTGGCCGGCGAGAACATGGGCGCCGTCGGCGGCGCCCTGACCTTCCGCGCCGCCAACGCGCATGCCCTACCGACGCCGGGCGCCAAGCTCGAAGGCGGCATCGAGGCCAAGGTCGACAACATGGGCAACTGGGGCCCGTGGCTGCCCGCCGGCTGGCGCCTGGGCGGCAGCCTCGCGGCGACGCTGAGCTTCGGCGGCACGCTGGGCGCGCCCGAGATCCGCGGTCAGGCCGGCGCGCAGAAGCTTTCGCTGCGCAATCCGCTGATGGGCGTGGACATGCAGCAGGGCGAGCTGGCGCTGACCATGAGCGGCCGCGAGGCCCGACTGGAGAAGTTCAGCGCCCGGGCCGGCAACGGCACGGTGAACATGGACGGCACGCTGCGCTTCGGCGCCCAGCCCAGCGCCGAGCTCTCGCTGAAGGCGGACACCTTCGCGCTGCTGCAGCGCGTGGACCGGCGCGTCGTCGCCACCGGCGCCGCGCAGCTCAAGGCCAGTGCGCAGCTGCTGGACCTGAAGGGCCAGTTCGTCGTCGTCGAGGGCCTCTTCGACTTCTCCCGCGGCGACGCGCCGCAGCTCGACAGCGACGTGCAGGTGGTGCGCCAGAGCGCGCCGCCCAAGGCGGTGGACGGCAGCGGCAAGCCGATGCGGCTCAAGCTGGACCTCGACCTGGACCTCGGCCGGCGGCTGCAGCTCAAGGGCTACGGCATCGACACGCGCCTGCGCGGCCTGCTGCATGTGGCGCAGGACGGCCAGCCGAGACCGCAGATGACCGGCGAGGTCCGCAGCGAAGGCGGCACCTTCAACGCCTACGGCCAGAAGCTGGTGGTGGAGCGTGGCGTGTTCAGCTTCGTCGGGCCGCTGGACAACCCGCGGCTGGACGTGCTGGCGATCCGCCCCGGCATGGAGAACGAGGACGTGCGCGTGGGCGTGACCGTGACCGGCACGGCCAACAGCCCGCGGATCCGGCTCTACTCCGAGCCCGACATGAGCGAGACCAACAAGCTGTCGTGGCTGGTGCTGGGCCGCTCGCCGGACAACCTCGGCCGCAGCGACACCGCGCTGATGCAGCGCGCCGCGATGGCGCTGATCAGCGGCGACGGCGAGAGCGCCAGCGACAAGCTGATCCACAACATCGGCCTGGACGAACTGTCCTTCAGCGGCGAGGGCGACGACGCGCGGGGCACCGTCGTGCGGCTGGGCAAGCAGGTGAGCCGCAACGTCTTCGTCGCCTACGAGCGCGGGTTGAACGCGACCACCGGCTCCTGGCAGGTGATCTACAAGCTCGCGCAGCGCTTCACGCTGCGGGCGCAGGCCAGCGAATACCAGCAGGGGCTGGACGTGATCTGGCAGTGGAAGTGGGAGTAGCGGGGCTGTAGCGGGCTTGTAGCAAACCCGTGGCGCGGCCGAGGCCGAGCGGCCGCGTGCCAGGCGCTCCTTCCATGCGAGAATCCGCCGCTTTCGCGCAGCCGCCCGCCCGGGCGCTGCGTGGGCTCTCCGTAGTTCAATGGATAGAACGGCCGCCTCCTAAGCGGCAGATACAGGTTCGATTCCTGTCGGAGGGACCAGACGCCCTCGCGCCGGTCTCGCATCGTTCTCGCGCCGCCGGCGCTTCAGCGACTCCAGCGCTTCCGCACGATTCAGCGCTTCAGCACGATCGTCACCAGCGCCGACGCGTCCACGACGCCGGTCACGCCGTGCACCACCCCGCCCTCCAGATAGCAGAGCTGCCCCGCGCGCAGGCGCTGACGCTGATCGGCGCCGTCGCGCAGCACGCTCAGTTCGAGCTCGCCTTCCAGGCAATGGAGCGTGATCTCCCCGTCCACCTTGTGCGGCGGCAGCGACTTGCCCCGCGGCAGCACCACCCGCATCACCTCCAGGCCCTCCGACTTGAACAGCGCGGAGGACGGCGTCCCGGACAAGGCGGCGCCAAGCGGCGCGACATCGATCGGCTGGGCGGGGGCGGCATGCGGCAAGGCCATGACTCTGCTCCTGAAGGGCTGACGACGGCGGCGCGGGTCCGCGCCGCGGCTGGCGATCGGGCCATCATGGCACCGACCGGCGGGACGCGCACCCCCGGCGCGGCCCTGCCCTGCCGGAAGTCATCGCGCCCCGTGACGAACGGGATCGGCAAAGCGCCAGGATTGCGCGCGGTACGCGTAAAAGCGGGGTAAACCGACTTTTCATGCCGGGCCGCCTTTTTGCCCGACGCATATACTGGGAACGCCTTTGTTCCGTCCCGCGCAACGGGGACGAACAAGCGGCGCCAAGCAGCCAGGCTGTACTGATTCAAGGTTTTTCATCATGGGCGCCAAACTGAAAGTCGCGGGCTGGGTCGCGTTGGGAGCGATGGCCGGGGTCATGACGACGATGCAGCTGCAGGCCAATGCGCGCAGCACGACCAGCCCCCTTCCGCTCGAGGAACTGCAGCAGCTCGCCGCCGTCTTCGGGATCGTGAAGTCCGACTACGTCGAATCCGTCGACGAGAAGAAGCTGATCAACGATGCCATTTCCGGCATGGTCAGCGGCCTGGACCCCCACTCCCAGTTCTTCGACAAGAAGAGCTTCAAGGAATTCCGCGAAAGCACCTCCGGCAAGTTCGTCGGTGTCGGCATCGAGATCGGCATGGAGGACGGCCTGGTCAAGATCGTCTCGCCGATCGAAGGCAGCCCCGCCTTCCGCGCCGGCCTCAAGAGCGGCGACCTGATCAGCAAGATCGACGACACCGCGGTCCGCGGCCTGACGCTCGACCAGGCGGTCAAGAAGATGCGCGGCGAACCCGCCACCAAGGTCACGCTGTCGATCTACCGCAAGTCGGAGAGCCGCACCTTCCCCATCACGATCACGCGCGAGGAAATCCGCGTCCAGAGCGTGCGCGCCAAGATGGTGGAGCCGGGCTACGCCTGGATCCGCGTCAGCCAGTTCCAGGACCGCACCGTCGAGGACTTCACCCAGAAGCTCGCCGACCTCTACAAGCAGGACCCCAAGATCAAGGGCGTCGTGCTGGACCTGCGCAACGACCCGGGCGGCCTGCTCGAGGGCGCCGTCGCCATCTCCGCGGCCTTCCTGCCCAAGGGCGTGGAAGTGGTGTCGACCAACGGCCAGCTCGCCGAATCCAAGGCCAGCTATCGCGCCGATCCCGACTTCTACGCCCGCCGTGGCTCCGGCGATCCGCTGCGCCGCCTGCCCGAGGCGCTCAAGAGCGTGCCCCTGGTGGTGCTGGTCAATGAAGGCTCCGCCTCGGCCAGCGAGATCGTCGCCGGCGCGCTGCAGGACCACAAGCGCGCGACGGTGATGGGCCTGCAGACCTTCGGCAAGGGCTCAGTGCAGACGGTGCGCCAGCTCGGCCCGGACACCGCGGTCAAGCTCACCACCGCCCGCTACTACACGCCGAGCGGCCGCTCGATCCAGGCCAAGGGCATCGTGCCGGACATCCCGCTGGACGAGACCGCCGAGGGCAACGTCTTCGCCGAGCTGCGCATGCGCGAGGCCGACCTCGAGAAGCACCTGCACAGCGCCGACGAGAAGACGGAAGAGGTGCGCTCGAAGGAACTCGAGAAGATCCGCGAGGAGCGCCGCCAGAAGCTGGAGGCCGATTACGCCAAGCGCGCCGAGCCGCCCAAGCCGCTGCCCGAGTTCGGCAGCAGCGAGGACTTCCCGCTGCGCCAGGCGCTGAACCAGCTGCAGGGCAAGCCGGTCGCGGTCTCCAAGGTGGCCCAGGAACGCAAGGCGGAAGCCAAGACGGAATGAACGGCATCGGCCGGCGGCCGATCGCCTTCCGGGACTCCCGGAGCGGTCGACGCTGCCGTCGATGAGCGGCAGACCAGCCACTTTCCCGACCCCCAATGAGAAACGCCCGGTGCATCGCACCGGGCGTTCTTGTTTGGGGTCCTGGCCGAGGGCTCGTGCCGTCTCAACCGGCCGTCGTGCCCTTGTGTTCCTCGGTATCGTCCGGCGCCCGGGTGTAGCGGGCAAAGGCGCCGGCGGCCCACAGGCCCACTTCGTACAGCAGGCACATCGGAATCGCGAGCGCGAGCTGCGAGACGATGTCCGGCGGCGTGATCACGGCCGCGATGACGAAGGCCAGCACGATGAAGTAGCCGCGGAACTGCTTGAGCTGCGCCACCGTGACGATGCCCATGCGGGCCAGCACCACGACGACCACCGGCACCTCGAAGGCGGCGCCGAAGGCGATGAACATGTTCATCACGAAGCCCAGGTAGGCCTCGATGTCCGGCGCGGCGGTGATGCTCTTGGGCGCGAAGCTCTGGATGAAGGTGAAGACCTTGCCGAACACGAAGAAGTAGCAGAACGCCACCCCCGCGAAGAACAGCAGCGTGCTGGACACCACCAGCGGCATCACCAGCCGCTTCTCGTGCGAATACAGCCCCGGCGCGACGAAGGCCCAGACCTGGTACAGCACCACCGGCAGCGCCAGCAGGAAGGCCGCCAGCAGCGTGATCTTCAGCGGCACGAGGAAGGGCGACAGCACGTTGGTCGCGATCATCGAACTGCCCTGCGGCAGGTGCGACACCAGCGGCACGGCCAGCAGGTCGAACAGACCGCCGGGACCGGGCCAGGCGCACAGCAGGCCGAAGGCCACCCCGATCGCCAGCAGCGCCCGGATCAACCGGTCGCGCAGCTCCATGAGGTGGGACACAAAGGGCTGTTCGGTGCCGGCCAGTTCGTCTTCTTGGGGGCTGCTCATGAGGCTCGGCGAGGAGGACGGAAGCGCGCCACGCGGGCCGCGCCGGATTGGGCATGGCGTTTCACGCCCAGCCGCTGCTTGTACCAGAGCGGCGTGGCGCCCCGCTTCAGGCGCCAGTTCTTCTTCGGATGCGCGTAGACCGGGACCGGCGACGCATAGCCGCCGATCGAGCCATCCGCCGACGTGCCGTCGACGGACAGGTCGGACCAGGTCGACTGCAGCGCCTGGTTGGCGGAATCCACCTGCTCCTGGACGCTGGCGTGCACGTCGCTGACGGCGGTCTCGAACTGGCCCTTCATCTTCTGGAGTTCCTCCAGTTCGATGGACCGGTTCACTTCCGCCTTCACGTCGGCGACGTAGCGCTGCGCCTTGCCCAGCAGCGTGCCCACCGTGCGGGCCACGCGCGGCAGGCGCTCAGGGCCGAGCACGACCAGCGCCACCGCGCCGATCAGGATCAGCTTGTCGAAGCCGAAATCGACCATGCGGGTCGCGCTCAGCTACGGGTCTTGGCGTCGACGTCGACGGTGTTCGGATCGGCCGCCTTGTTGGTGTTGGCCACCTGCTGCGGCGGCGCGTCGGACGAGGTGCCGTCCTTCATGCCGTCCTTGAAGCCCTTGACCGCGGCCCCCAGGTCGCCGCCCACGTTGCGCAGCTTCTTGGTGCCGAACACGGCGATGACGACCACCAGCACGATCAGCCAGTGCCAGATGCTCAAACTACCCATGACATTCTCCAGAGTCGGAAGTCGAAATTCTAAGGGGCGCTCATGACAGCCATACCGGCGATCTGCGCCCCTCCCTGCCCGCATCAGCGGCTTATGCGCCTCACCCTACCCGCTGGGCGAACGCAACCCCTCGTATATCGAGCGGCCGGCGCTGGCTTTCCGGGGCGGTTGCGGGCGAAACGGGTGGCGTTCAGCCCTTCGACCAGGGGCGAGGCCCGCCGATCGCATGCATGTGGAGGTGGAACACCTCCTGACCGCCGTCCGCCCCGGTGTTGACCACGGTGCGGAAGCCGTTGGTGACGCCCAGTTCCTTCATCAGCCGCGGCACCAGCACCGACATCTTGCCCAGCAGCGGCGCATGCTCGGGCTGCAGGTCGGCCATGCTGGCGATGTGCTGCTTGGGGATCAGCAGGAAATGCACCGGCGCCCACGGGTGGATGTCGTGGAAACCGATCAGGTCGTCGTCCTCGTAGACCTTCCTGGCGGGAATCTGGCCCTGGACGATCTTGCAGAAGATGCAGTTGGGGTCGTGGCTCATGGTGGCGGCGGGGGCGGCGGTCGGGAATTGCGGCGAACCGGAATCAGGCGGAGGACGGGCGCGGCGAGGCGCTGCCTCAGATCGGCATCGGCCGGCGGTCGTTCATCGCCAGCCAGCCGCGCACGATGCGGTACAGGAACCAGATCGAGATCAGGCACCAGGCGATCCAGCCCGGGATGATGAACAGCAGCCACAGCGGGATCGTCACCACGTACAGGATCCCGCACCACAGCACGCTGCGCAGGCGCCAGGAGAAGTGGGTGGCCTGCCAGGTGCCGACGGCCTCGTCGCGCTTCACCAGGTCGACGATCACCGCGACGATCAGCAGCACGATGCTGGCCTGCACGCCGGGCAGCAGCGCGCCGATGGCGACGATCGCGTGCAGCACGTAGCTGATGATGCCGACGGTGCGCAGGCTGGCCTCGCGCTGCGGATCCAGGGCGACGGACGGCGGTGGCGGATCGAACGACTCGGTCATGGGCGCTCCTGTGCTTGTCTGCTGGCGAATTCCTCGAGGCCGGACAGGCCTTCGCGGCGGGCGAGCTCGGCCAGCACCCGCTCGGGCCGCACGTCGAGCGCGGCCAGCGCCACGATCGAGTGGAACCAGAGGTCGGCGACTTCGTAGACCAACTTGTCGGGCGCGCCGTCCTTGGCGGCGATCACGACCTCGGTCGCTTCCTCGCCCACCTTCTTGAGGATCTGGTCCAGGCCCTTGGCGAAGAGCCTGGCGACATAACTCTTGTCGGGATCGCCCTCGGCGCGGCGCTGCGCGACCACGTCGCCCAGGTGCGCGAGCACGTCCCGCGAGAGGGACGCGCCGGCGGCGGTGTTGTCGGTGCTCATCGCGCTCAGGCCTTGTAGATGGTGGCCGGGTCCTTGAGGACCGGCTCGACGGTGGTCCAGCGACCGTGCTCGAGCTTCTGGAAGAAGCAGCTGTGGCGGCCGGTGTGGCAGGCGATGCCCGGCTCGTGGCCGTGCTGGGTGATGGTCAGCAGCACCACGTCGTTGTCGCAATCCAGGCGGATGCCGTGGACCTGCTGCACATGGCCGGACTCCTCGCCCTTGTGCCACAGCTTCTGGCGCGAGCGGCTCCAGTACACCGCCTCGCCGCGCTCGGCGGTGCGGGCCAGCGCCTCGCGGTTCATCCACGCGAACATCAGGATGTCGCCGGAGCCCTGCTCCTGCGCGATGACGGGCACCAGGCCGTCGCGGTCCCACTTGATCTGATCGAGCCAGTCCATCGCGGCAGTGTAGTCCGGCCCTGCCGACGCCGCCGGTCGCGCGCCCTCAGACGACATGGGTGAGCCCGACATGGAAGCGCTCCGCGGCGAACCACTGCAGCACCGGGATCGTGCCCGGCAGCACCGGCTGGACCTGCACCGGCAGGTGCTGCCAGCTCATGGCCTGGCCTTCGCGCATCTCGAATTCGCCGGTCCATTCATAGACCTTGCAGAAGTGCAGCCGCACCTTGGCATGCGGGTACTCCATCAGCTCGATCTTCCAGGGATGGGCCGCGCCGATGGTGATGCCGAGTTCCTCGTGCAGCTCGCGGCGCAGCGCCTGTTCCACCGTCTCGCCCGCCTCGAGCTTGCCGCCCGGGAACTCCCAGTAGCCGGCGTAGACCTTGCCCTCGGGGCGCGAGGTCAGCAGGAACTCGGTCTCCCGGCCGCCCGCTTCGCGGCGCACCAGCACGCCGACGGCGACGTCCACCGGCACGCGGTCGGTGGCGGCGGACGGGCTGTGCGGATTGGCCTGTTGCTCAGACATGGTCGAGGCCCTCCGGCGCGTCGCGGTCCGCGGTCGCAGCGACGGACGCGACCGGCGCCATGCCTTCATCGGCACCGCCGCGACCGGCCAGGTCGCGGGCGAACTGGTAGGCGACGCGGCCCGAGCGCGAACCACGCTCCAGCGCCCAGACCAGCGCCGGCTGGCGCGCGGCCTCGATGCGGGCGGCGTCCAGGCCGAAGTGCGACAGCCACTGGGCCACGATCGCCAGGTATTCCTGCTGGCTGAAGCTGTAGAAGCTGATCCACAGGCCGAAGCGCTCGGACAGCGAGATCTTCTCCTCGACCGCCTCCCCCGGATGCACCTCGACGTTGCCGTCGCGCTCCGAGTGGGTGTAGCCCAGGTTGTCCTTCATCTGCTCGGGCAGCAGGTGGCGGCGGTTGCTGGTGGCGTAGATCAGCAGGTTGTCGGTGGCGGCGGCGATCGAGCCGTCCAGCATCGACTTCAGCGCCTTGTAGCCGGCCTCGCCCTCGTCGAAGCTGAGGTCGTCGCAGAAGATCACGAAGCGCTCCGGCCGGTCGGCGACCAGGTCGGCCAAGTCCGGCAGGTCGACCAGGTCGGCCTTGTCGACCTCGATCAGGCGCAGCCCCTGGCCGGCGAACTCGTTCAGGCAGGCCTTGATCAGCGAGCTCTTGCCGGTGCCGCGTGCGCCGGTCAGCAGCACGTTGTTGGCGGGCTGGCCCTGCACGAACTGGCGGGTGTTGCGCAGCAGCCGCTCCTTCTGGGGCTCGACTTCCTTGAGGTCGTCCAGGCGGATCGTCGACAGGTGGCGCACCGGCTCGAGCCGCGCGCTCGCGCCGCGCTTGCGGTAGCGGAAGGCGACCGCCGCCTCCCAGTCGGGCGGCGTCAGGGGCTGGGGCAGCACGGCCTCCAGGCGGCTCAGCAGCGCGTCGGCGCGCCGCAGCAGGGCATCAAGGGCGTCGGACATGGGGCCGAGTGTAGGGGCCGCGCCCCCGGTCGGCGGGCGCTGGGCAGCGGCCGGACTCAGGCGAGCATTCGCATTGCGGCATCCAACTGTTCGGTGGGAAGCCGCTTGAAGCCGGAGCGCGCATACCGCTGCAGCCGGCCGATGATGAAGCTCACCAGCACCGAGGCCTGGGCCTGCGCCTCGACGGTTGGCGTGCTCGAGCCCGAAGCCTCCGCCGCCGTGCGCAGCGCCTGGCGCAGCGAGGATTCGACCTTGTCGAAGAACTGGTTCATGCGCGCGACCAGGCGCTCGTTCTCGTAGACCAGCGCGTCGCCGACCATCACGCGGGCCATGCCCGGGTTGCGTTCGCCGAACTGCAGCAGCACCGCGACGATGCGCTGCGCCTGGGCCAGTCCATCCGTCTCGCGCTCGGCGATCTGGTTGAGCAGCGAGAAGATGCTGGTCTCGATGAACTCGATGAGGCCCTCGAACATCTGGGCCTTGCTGGCGAAGTGCCGGTAGAGCGCGGCCTCGCTGACTTCCAGCCGCGCGGCCAGCGCGGCGGTGGTGACGCGCTCAGCGCCGGGCTGCTCCAGCATGCTGGCCAGCGTCTGCAGGATCTGCACCCGACGCTCCCCCGGCTTGAGCCGCTTGCGTGGCAGCTCGGCCGGCTTGGCGGCGGCGGAGTCCGAGGTATCCGGGGGGCTGGTGTGCATGGGAGGGGCCGAAGTGTGCGGCGATTCTGGCACAGCCCGAACACCGCCTTGACGCCGATAACGGACGCCGTACGGGCCGGCGGTCGGCGATCAGCGGCCCGACGCCAGGATGCGACTGCACGGCCACGCGTCGAGCCGCTGCGCTGGCCGCGGGCGCGACCCCGGTCCGGTCAGTCGCGCAGCCAGCCCAAGCGCCGCGCCTCGTAGATGGCCTCGACCTTGGAGCGCACCTGCAGCTTGCGGTAGGTGCGTTTCACGTAAGTCATGATCGTGTGCGGCGACACATTCATGAACTGCGCGATCTCGTCGAAGGTGAAACCCTTGGCGGCCAGGTGCAGCACCCGCGATTCCTGCTCGGACAGCGCCACGACCTGCTCGTCGACCAGTGGCATCGGGGCCGACTCGCCGAAGCCGCGCGGATGGGCGCCCGCGCCCTGCGGCGCCAGGCGCAGCAGCAGGCGGCGCGCGATCACCGGCGAGATCGGGCTGCCGCCCGCGCGCAGCGAGCGCAGCTGGCCGGGCAGGTCCAGCGCCAGCGAGTCCTTGAGCAGGTAGCCGGTCGCGCCGGCCTCGATGCTCGAGAGCACATGCTGCTCGTCGCCGAAGACCGAGATGACCATCACCTCGCACTCGGGCGCGACATGCGCGGCATGGCGGATCAGTTCGATCCCGCTGCCGCCGGGCAGGTCGAGGTCGACCAGCAACACGTCGGGACGCGTCTGGTCGAACATCTTCCGCCCCTGCTGGAGATCGGTGGCCATGCCCACCAGACGGATGTCCGGCGCTTTTTCCAGGGCATGGGCGAACGCTTCGCGGAAGCGAAGCTGATCTTCGACGATCAAGACGCTGAACAGTGACATGCAATCCCTCACGGCTATGGAGCCGCTGCGGGGCGCATTCTGGGATGTCGCGTCTTTCAGCGGCAATCCCCAGCTTGCAGTGGTATGACCTTCGACCATCCCCGACTCCTGAGCGTTACGCGAGGGCAAAGCACGCTCCCGGAAACGACCGAGCCCCCTCGTTCGGAGGGGGCTCGGTGGGGCATTCCGCCCCTCTGGGGGAGCGCCGGGGACGCCCCCAGAGCACGAACTCAGCTCAATGCGAGCGGATCATCGTGCCGTAGGCCTGCTCGGAGAGGATCTCCAGCAGCATCGCGTGGGGCACGCGGCCGTCGATGATGTGCACCGCCTTGACGCCGCTGCGGGCCGCGTCCAGCGCCGAGGCGATCTTGGGCAGCATGCCGCCGGACAGCGTGCCGTCGGCGAAGAGCTCGTCGATCTCGCGGGCCGACAGGTCGGTCAGAAGCTTGCCCTGCTTGTCGAGCACGCCGGGGGTGTTGGTCAGCAGCACCAGCTTCTCGGCCTTGAGCACCTCGGCCAGCTTGCCGGCGACGACGTCGGCGTTGATGTTGTAGCTCTCGTTGCTCTCGCCGAAGCCGATCGGGCTGATCACCGGGATGAACTGGTCGTCCTGCAGCGCCTTCACGACGCTGGGGTCGATCGCGACGATGTCGCCGACCGAGCCGACGTCGTGCTCCTTGGCCGGATCGTCCTTGTCGATCAGCTTGAGCTTCTTGGCGCGGATCATGCCGCCGTCGCGGCCGGTCAGGCCCACGGCCTTGCCGCCGGCGACGTTGATCAGGCCGACGATGTCCTGCTGCACCTCGCCGGCCAGCACCCATTCGACGACGCTCATCGTCTCCTCGTCGGTGACGCGCATGCCCTGGATGAAGTGGCCCTTCTTGCCGAGCTTGTTGAGCGCGTCCTCGATCTGCGGGCCGCCGCCGTGCACCACCACCGGGTTCAGGCCGACCAGCTTGAGCAGCACCACGTCCTCGGCGAAGTCCTGCTGCAGCGCCGGATCGGTCATCGCGTTGCCGCCGTACTTGATGACGATGGTCTTGCCGTGGTACTTGCGGATGTAGGGCAGCGCCTGGGACAGCAGCTCCGCCTTGTCGCGCGGCGGGATGTGGCTGAGGTCGGCGTCGTGGACGGGCGGGGTGTTGCTCATGGTGCTGTCCGGATGAGGCGGAAGGGGGTGGCGGAAGGTGGTGGGGGGAGCCCTCCAGGGAGGGCGCGCAAGTCGAACGGGCGCCATTCTAGGACCGGCAAAATCGGCGCCATGCAAGTGCAGCAATACCTGAAGCTCTCGGTCCTCGTGGCGGTGCTGACCATCGCCCTGAAGACGGCCGCCTGGTGGTGGACGGGCTCGGTGGGCCTGCTGTCGGACGCGCTCGAATCGGGGGTGAACCTGGCGGGCGCGCTCTTCGGCCTGGCGATGGTGACCATCGCCCGCCGTCCGCCCGACGAGGACCACCCCTTCGGCCACCACAAGGCGGAGTATTTCTCCAGCGCCTTCGAGGGCGCGCTGATCCTGGTGGCCGCGCTGGGAATCGGCTGGGCCGCGATCGAGCGGCTGCGCACGCCGCAGCCGCTGGAAGCGCTCGGCGTGGGCATGGTGCTGTCGCTGGTGAGCACCGCGATCAACGGCGCGCTGGCCTGGAAGATGCTGCGGGCGGCGCGGGAGCACCGCTCGATCGCGCTGGAAGCCGACGCGCGCCACCTCTTCACGGATGTCTGGACCTCGGTCGGCGTCGTGGCCGGGCTGGTCGGCGTGCTGCTCACCGGCTGGACCTGGCTGGATCCGGTGCTGGCCATCCTGGTGGCGCTGAACATCCTGCGCGAGGCGATGCACCTGATGTGGCGATCGACCGCCGGGCTGATGGACATGGCGCTCGAGCCCGAGGACCAGCAGGCGATCTCCGCCGTGCTGAAGGGCTTCGCATCGCCGGAGCTGCGCTTCGACCATGTCGCCACCCGCGTCGCGGGTCAGCGCCGCTATGTCGATTTCCACTTGCACGTGCCAGCGCGCTGGACGCTGGGCGAGGCCGCGAAGCTGCGCGGCGAGGTCGAGCAGGCGCTGATGCGCGCGCTGCCCGGCATCCGCGCCAGCATCCAGCTGCTGCCGGTGAATGTCGAGACGCGCTTCGCCGAGCAGGCCGCGCAGGAGGCCCAGGCCCAGGCGCAGGAGGACACCCCGAAGGACGCCCCCGGCGCTCCCTCCCCGCTCGCCCCACCCACCCCCAAGGAAGGACAGGCATGATCGCGCTGCTCCAACGCGTGAAGGAAGCCCGGGTCGATGTCGGCGACCGCTGCACCGGACGCATCGGCCCGGGCCTGCTGCTGCTGGTCTGCGCCGAGCCGCAGGACAACGAGGCGGTGGCCGACAGGCTGCTGCAGAAGATCCTGAAGCTGCGCATCTTCAGCGACGAGGCCGGCAAGATGAACCGCAGCCTGCAGGACGTGGGCGGCGGGCTGCTGGTCGTCTCGCAGTTCACGCTGGCGGCCGACACCTCCGGCGGCAACCGGCCGAGCTTCACCGGCGCGGCGCCCGCCGAGCTCGGCCGCCGGCTCTACGACCACCTGGTGCGCTCAGCCCGGGCGCAGCATCCGGTCGTGCACACTGGCGAATTCGGCGCCGACATGCAGGTCAGCCTCGTCAACGACGGGCCGGTGACCATTCCGATGCGGATGTGACAGACCTCCGAGTGACGACTTGAACGACCACCCGATGAAGGGGAGCCAACGATGATCAGCTACGTGACCTTGGGCAGCAACGACCGCCGCGCGGCCAAGGCCTTCTACGACACGGTGCTCGCGCCGCTGGGCCTCAAGCCCGGCTACGCGGACGACGAGATGGTCGGCTACGGCCCCGAGGGCGGCGAGACCCAGCTGTGGATCGTGCAGCCGTTCAACGGCCTGGACGCGACCGCCGGCAACGGCACGATGCTGGGACTGGCCGCCTCGACGCGGGCCCAGGTCGACGCGGCCCACGCGGCGGCGCTGGCCGGCGGCGGCCGGGATGAAGGCCGTCCCGGCCTGCGCGAGAGCTACGGGCCCAACTTCTACGCGGCCTACTTCCGCGACCTGGACGGCAACAAGCTGTCGGTGGTGTGCCGCTCGCCGGCGTGACCCGGCGCCCGCCGCAATGAAAAAGCCCGCCATGAGGCGGGCTTGGGGGGCGATCAGTCGGCGATCAGCCGGCGATCAATCGGCAATCAGTCAGCGTACTGGCCGGCCGCCTTGATGACCGGGGTCCACTTGTGGATCTCGGCCTCGACGAACTTCTTGTGCTCGGCCGGGTTCACGCGGTTGTCGGTCACGATCACCGCGCCCAGCGCTTCCTCGCGCTTGTGGAAGTCGGCGTCCTTGAGCGCCGTCTTCAGCGCGGTGTTGATCTTGTCCAGCACCGCCTTGGGCGTGCCCTTGGGCGCGTACATGCCGTGCCAGATCGACACGTTGAAGCCCTTCACGCCGGATTCGTCCAGCGTCGGCAGCTTGGCCAGCGAGCCGCCCAGGCGCTTGGGCGTCGAGACCGCGAAGGCCTTGACCTTGCCGCCGTCGATCTGCGAGGTGGTGTTGGTGGTCTGGTCGCACATGATGTCGACCTGGCCGCCGATCAGGTCGGTCATGGCCGGGCCGGTGCCCTTGTAGGGGACGGTGGTCATGTCGATCTTGATCGTGCTCATGTAGAGCAGGCCGCACAGGTGCGACGCCGATCCCAGGCCCGCGTTGGCCAGGTTGATCTTGCCCTGGTTGGCGTGGAGCCACTTCTGCAGCTCGGCGTAGTTGTTGGCCGGCAGGTTCGGGCGCGAGATCAGCGTCATCGGCACTTCGTTGATCAGGCCGAGGTACTCGAAGTCGTCCAGGGTCTTGTACTGCAGGTTGCGGTACAGGGCCGGCGCGGTCGACATGCCGATGTGGTGCAGCAGCAGGGTGTAGCCGTCCGGCGCGGCCTTGGACACCTTGGTGGCGCCCAGCGTGCCGCCGGCGCCGCCGACGTTCTCGATCACGATGGTCGCGTTCAGCGGCTTGCGCAGCGCCTCGGCCAGGTCGCGGGCGACCTTGTCGGTCGGGCCGCCGGCGGCGAACGGAACGACGATGGTCACCGGCTTGTCGGGATATTCGGCCCAGGCGGCGCCGACGCTCAGCAACGCGACACAGGCGAGCAAGGTCTTCTTCATGGCTGTCTCTTCCTCGATGGAGGTGTGGGTGATGGCGCGGATGCTAGGTCGCCGCCCTTCCCTGCAACCTTCGGAAACTACGTAAGCCGGCCTCCTGCGGGGCCCGGGGCCCGGGCATCTGCCGCGAAACAGCGGGAAATCAGTCGAACTTGCGCAGGTCCTCGATGACTTTTCCGTCGTTGGGCAGCGCGCCCTGGGCGACGAAGGCCACCTCGCCACGCAGCTTGGTCACCTCGCGCAAGGCGACGGCCAGCTGGTCCGCCAGGCCCTCGGGAACGGCGCCGGCCGTCTCCACCCGCAGCGTCATCCGGTCCTGCGCCATCTCCCCCTCGACGACCAGCCGCCCGCGCCGCGCCTGCGGGAAGCGCCGCAGCACCTCGGCGACCTGGCCGGCATGCACGAACATGCCCCGCACCTTGGCGCTCTGGTCGGCGCGCCCCATCCAGCCCTTGATGCGCAGGTTGGTGCGCCCGGTCGGGCAGGTGCCCGGCAGCACCGCCGACAGGTCGCCGGTGCCGAAGCGGATCAGCGGGTAATCCGGGTTGAGCGTGGTGACGACGACCTCGCCGACCTCGCCCTCGGGCACGGGGTCGCCGGTGCCGGGGCGGACGATCTCGACGATGACGCCCTCATCCACGACCAGGCCCTGGCGGGCCGAGGTCTCGTAGGCGATCAGGCCCAGGTCGGCGGTGGCGTAGCACTGGAAGCCGGTCACGCCGCGCTCGACGCACCAGTCGCGCAGCGCGGCGGGGAAGGCCTCGCCGCTGACCAACGCCTTGCGCACCGACAGCGGCTGGCCCTGTTCGGCCGCCTTGTCGAGCAGGATCTTCAGAAAGCTGGGCGTGCCGACGTAGGCATGGGGCCGCAGCTCAGCCATCGCCTGCAGCTGCAGCTCGGTGTTGCCGACGCCGCCGGCGAAGACGGTGCAGCCCAGCGCCTCGGCGCCGCCTTCCATCATGGCGCCGGCGGGCGTGAGGTGGTAGCTGAAGGAGTTGTGGACCAGGTCGCCGGCGCGCAGCCCGGCCGCGTGCAGCGCGCGTCCGACGCGCCAGTAGTCGCGGCCCAGGCCCTCGGGCTCGTAGATCGTGCCGGGCGACTGGAACACGCGGCGCGCGCCGGTGTCGCGCTTCAGGCCGCGCCAGCCGATGGTCGAGAAACCGCCGAAGGGCTCGAAGGCGCCGCGCCCGCCGTCGGCGCGCACCGCCTGCTGGCGCGCCAGCAGTTCCGACTTGCGCGTCACCGGCAGCCGGGCCAGCGCGGCGCGGCTGCGGACCTGGTCGGGCTCGACCTCGGCCAGCAGCGCGGCGAAGGCCTCGGTGTGCTGCCGCGCGTTGGCGATCTGGTGCGGCAGGGCCGCCATCAGGGCGGCCTCGCGGAGCGCGGGATCGCGGGCCTCGAGGGTGTCGTAGAACTCCGCGGCCATCACTCGTCCGCCCATTGCGCGAGCCGGCGCTTGAGGTCGTCCTGGAGCTTGCGCACGTCGGCGGCGCTGCGGCAGGCGCGGGTCTCCCAGTCGGGGCTGCGCATCGGCTTCTTCGCCAGTTGCGCGCTGATCTGGCCGTCGCCGGCCGACAGCCGGAGGACCTCGCTGCCCTCGAAGCTCCAGCTGTCGCCGCGCTCGGTGAGCTGGCGCAGGTCGCGCAGCGCGCGGCGGAGCTGCACGAGCGCCTCCTCGACCTTGAACGGCGGTGGCGCGAAGAAGTCGTTGTCCATGAACTGCTCTCCCTTGGATCTCCGGTCGGGCGCGCGGCGGGCCTCAGGCCAGCCAGCGCTTGCGGCGCTTGTAGCTCTTGACGTCGCGGAAGCTCTTGCGGTCGGTGCCGCCCATGCCGAGGTAGAACTCGCGCACGTCCTCGTTGTCCCGCAGCGCCTGGGCCTCGCCATCCATGACGACGCGGCCGTTCTCGAGGATGTAGCCGTAATCGGCGTAGCGCAGCGCCATGCTGGTGTTCTGCTCGGCCAGCAGAAAGGTGGTGCGCTCCTTCTGGTTGAGGTCGCGGACGATCTCGAAGACCTCCTCGACGATCTGCGGCGCCAGGCCCATCGAGGGCTCGTCCAGCAGCACCATCTTCGGATTGGCCATCAGCGCGCGCCCGATCGCGCACATCTGCTGCTCGCCGCCGGAGGTGTAGGCCGCCTGCGAGCCGCGCCGCGTCTTCAGGCGCGGGAAGTAGGCGTAGACCTTCTCGAGGGTCTCGGCCACCGCGGCCTTGCCGTCCTTGCGGGTGTAGGCGCCGGTCAGCAGGTTCTCCTCGATCGTCAGGTGCGCGAAGCAGTGACGGCCTTCCATCACCTGGATGACGCCGCGGTCGACCATGGCGGAGGTGGACAGGCGCTCGATGCGCTCGCCGCGCAGCTCGATCGAGCCCTTGGTCACCTCGCCGCGCTCGCCGGCGAGCAGGTTGCTCACCGCGCGCAGCGTCGTGGTCTTGCCGGCGCCGTTGCCGCCGAGCAGCGCCACGATGCGTCCTTCCGGCACCTGCATCGAGACCCCCTTGAGCACGAGGATCACGTGGTTGTAGATGACCTCGATGCCGTTGACGTTCAGGAGGACCTTGGTCATGGCGCGCTCCGGGCTCAGCTCTGGCAGTCCGCCGGGGTGCGGCGGGTGACCTTCTTGTCGCTGGCGTACTTGTCCGCCGCCGCCTTGACCATCGGCTTGATGATCTGCTCGTCGGCCTGCAGCCAGTCGGAGGAGAAGTTCCACTTGCTGCCGTCCCAGGTGTGGACGCGCGCCCAGGTGGAGCCCATGTGGTCCTGGCAGGAGGTGGAGATCGGCCGGATCAGGTTGCCCAGGCCGAGCGCGTCGAGCCGCTTCTGGTCGATGGACAGGTTCTCCAGGCCCCAGCGCACCTGCTCGCCGGTCATGACCTTGCCCTTGCCGAAGCGCTCCTGCGCGCGGCGGATCGCCTCGACGCTGAGCATCGAGATGATCATCCCGCGCGTGTACAGCACCGAGCCGACCTCGTCCTTGGGTCCGCTGCCCTGGCCCTTCTCATGGACATGCTTGAGGATGTCCTGCATGACCTTGGCCTGCTGACCCGAGCCGTTCAGCGCCAGCGCGTTGTAGCCCTTGGCGCCCTCACCCACGTCCTTGACGTCGGGCTCGGCGCCGGCCCACCACACGCCGTACATCTTCTCGCGCGGATAGCCGGTGGCCTGGGCCTCCTTCAGCGCGGTCGAGTTCATCACGCCCCAGCCCCACAGCAGCACGTAGTCCGGACGCTGCTGGCGCACCTGCAGCCAGGCCGACTTCTGCTCGACGCCGGGCGCGGTCACCGGAATCTTCACCAGCTCGAAGCCATGCATCTTCTGCCGCTCCTCCAGCAGCGGGATGGGCTCCTTGCCGAAGGGCGAGTCGTGATAGACCAGCGCGATCTTCTTGCCCTTGAGCTTGTCGAAGCCGCCCTCCTTCTTCGCCAGGTGCTGGATCAGCATGTCGGCGGCGGTCCAGTAGCTGCCCATCATCGGGAAATTCCACTTGAAGACATTGCCGTCCTGCGAGGCCGACAGCCCGTAGCCCAGCGTCACCAGCGGGATCTTGTCGGTGGGCACCTTGTCGGTCAGCGCGAAGGTGATGCCGGTGGCCTGCGGATCGAACAGCGATGCGCCCTTGCCCTTGAGCCGCTCGTAGCACTCGACGCCCTTGTCGGTGGCGTAGCCGGTCTCGCATTCCTCGAAGGTGATCTTCACGCCGTTGATGCCGCCGTCGCGCGCGTTGATCAGCTTCAGGTAGTCCTGCTTGCCGTTGGCCCACGGCGTGCCGTTGGGCGCATACGGGCCGGTGCGGTAGACCAGCAGCGGGATGAACTGCTCCTTGGCCTGCGCCAGCGCGGCGCCCGAGCCGCCCAGCAGGCTGGCCGCGGCGGCCAGCATCAGCGCGGCGCGCGCCGCGATCGTCGAGGTCTTGTGTGGCTTCATCGGTCTGTCTCCTGGTGGCACTCGTGATGCCTTGTTGAATGTGTCGGAACCGGAAGGACTGCGGGGGAACTGCGGAATCAATGCGGCGCTCAATGCGGGAAAGGCCACAGGCGCAGCTTCTCCTTGGCGATCTGCCAGAGCCGCGCGAGGCCGTGCGGCTCGACGATCAGGAAGAACACGATCAGCGCGCCGAAGATCATGGTCGTCAGGTGCGAGGCCAGCGCGGTGTCGATCGGGATGCCGAACCAGTACGGCAGGTTGTCCAGCACGATCGGCAGCACCACCAGGAAGGCGGCGCCGAAGAAGGCGCCGGCGATCGAGCCGAGCCCGCCGATGATGACCATGAACAGCAGCTGGAAGCTGCGGTCGATGGAGAACGCCGCCGGCTCCCACGAGCCCAGGTGGATGAAGGCCCACAGCGCGCCGGCCACGCCGACGATGAAGCTGCTGACCGCGAAGGCGCTGAGCTTGGCCGCCATCGGCCGGATGCCGATGACGGCGGCGGCGACGTCCATGTCGCGCATCGCCATCCAGCTGCGGCCGATGTGCCCGCGCACCAGGTTCTTGGCGATCAGCCCGAACACCAGCACGAAGGCCAGGCAGAACAGGTATTTCTGCACCGGCGTCTCCACCGGCAGCCCCAGCACCGACAGCCCCGACACGCCGACGGAGCCCGAGGGCGAATCGTTGGTCAGCCACTTGATGCGCAGGAAGGCCCAGTCGCAGAAGAACTGCGCGGCCAGCGTCGCCACCGCCAGGTACAGGCCGCGGATGCGCAGCGACGGGATGCCGAAGAGCACGCCCACCACCGTCGCGCACAGCCCGCCCAGCAGGATGGCGGCGACCACCGGCATGCCGTCCACCCGCGCCAGGAAGTTGAAGGCCGCGTAGGCCCCCACCGCCATGAAGCCGCCCGTGCCCAGCGAGATCTGCCCGCAGTAGCCGACCAGGATGTTCAGGCCCAGCGCCGCCAGCGACAGGATCAGGAAGGGGATCAGGATCGCGCGCAGCAGGTACTCGCTCGCGAGTCCCGGCACCACGATGACCGCCAGCGCCAGCAGCAGCCCCATGGCCACGCGGTCCTGCGCGATCGGGAAGATCTGCTGGTCCGCGCCGTAGCTCGTCTTGAACTGGCCGTTCTCGCGATAGAGCATGTCGTTCTCCGTTTCAGGCGTTCGGGCCGTTCAGACGCGGTCGATGATCTTCTCGCCGAAGAGCCCTTGCGGCCGCACCAGCAGGAAGACCAGCGCCAGCACGTAGGCGAACCAGATCTCGATGCCGCCGCCCAGCGACGGGCCGATGTAGATCTCCGACAGCTTCTCGCCGACGCCGATGATCAGCCCGCCGATGATCGCGCCCGGCACCGAGGTCAGCCCGCCCAGGATCACCACCGGCAGCGCCTTGAGCGCCACCAGCGACAGCGAGAACTGCACGCCCAGCTTGGAACCCCAGATGATGCCGGCCACCAGCGCGACGAAGCCGGCCACGCTCCACACGATCACCCAGATGCGCGACAGCGGGATGCCGATCGACTGCGCCGCCTGGTGGTCGTCCGCCACGGCGCGCAGCGCTCGGCCGGTGCCGGTGAAGCGGAAGAACAGCGACAGCGCGGCGACCAGCACAGCGGCGATCAGCGCGGCCGCCAGGTCCTCCTGGTTGACCATCACGCCACCCTGGAAGCTTTGCTCCATGAGGAACACCGGGTCCTTGGGCAGCCCCACGTCGATCTTGTAGATGTCGGAGCCGAACAGCGTCTGCCCGAAGCCGTCCAGGAAGTAGGTGATGCCCAGCGTGGCCATCAGCAGCGTGATGCCCTCCTGGTTGACCAGGCGCGACAGCACCAGCTTCTGGATCAGCCAGGCGACGGCCACCATCAGCGCCATCGCCACGAGGAAGGCCAGCAGATTGACCGCGAGCTTGCCGCTCAGGCCGGTCCAGCGCGGGATCCACTCGGCGAAGCGCGCCATCGCCAGCGCCGCGAACAGCACCATCGCGCCCTGAGCGAAGTTGAAGACGCCGCTGGCCTTGAAGATGAGCACGAAGCCCAGCGCCACCAGCGAATACAGCATGCCCGTCATCAGGCCGCCGATCAGCGTTTCGAGGAAGAAGCCCATGTCGATCGCTCCTGCGTGCTGCCGTCAATGCGAGGCGCCGAGGTAGGCGCGGATCACGTCCTCGTTGGCGCGGACCTCGTCGGGCCGGCCGTCGCCGATCTTGCGGCCGTAGTCCAGCACGACGACGCGGTCGCTGATGTCCATCACCACGCCCATGTCGTGCTCGATCAGCACGATGGTGGTGCCGAACTCGTCGTTGACGTCCAGGATGAAGCGGCACATGTCCTGCTTCTCCTCGACGTTCATGCCGGCCATCGGCTCGTCCAGCAGCAGCACCTTGGGCTCCATCGCCAGCGCGCGGCCCAGGTCGACGCGCTTCTGCAGCCCGTAGGGCAGCCGGCCCACCGGCGTCTTGCGATACGGCTGGATCTCGAGGAAATCGATGATGCGCTCGACCTGCTCGCGGTGCGCGATCTCCTCGCGCTCCGCGGGGCTCCACCACGGATTGCGAAAGGCCTGTGCGAACAGGCCGGTGCGCATGCGCAGGTTGCGGCCGCTCATGATGTTGTCCAGCACGCTCATGCCCTTGAACAGCGCCAGGTTCTGGAAGGTGCGCGCCACGCCCATCTCGGCCATGCGGCGCAGCCGCGTGCGCGGGCTGAGCCGGCGCACGTCCTCGCCGCGGAACAGCACCCGGCCCTGCTGCGGCTGGTAGACGCCGTTGATGCAGTTCAGCATCGAGCTCTTGCCCGCGCCGTTGGGGCCGATGATGGCGCGGATCTCGTGCTCGCGGACGTCGAAGCTGATGTCGTTGAGCGCCTTCACGCCGCCGAAGGACAGCGTGATGTTGCTGACTTCCAGGATCACCTCGCCAACGCGGCGCTGCGCGGCGGGCGACTCGCTCGCGGCGGGCGCGCCCGGATCGGCGACGGCCGCGGTGGCCTGGGCATCCTGGAACAGCGCCGAGCCCGGCGCGGTGGCGATGGCGCTCATCAGGCGGCCCTCCGGGTGGGCGAGAAGGTGCGGGCCTCCTCGATGCGCAGGTCGGCGGCGACGCTGCCGCTGCGGCCGTCCTCGAAGCGGACCGCCGTCTCGATGTACTGCGAGGGCCGGCCGTCGTAGAGCGCCTCGATCAGCACCTGGTACTTGTCGGCGATCGCGCCGCGGCGGACCTTGCGGGTGCGGGTGAGCTCGCCGTCGTCGGCATCCAGCTCCTTGTGCAGCACGAGGAAGCGGGTGATCTGGCTGCCGGCCAGGCGCTCGTCCTGCGCGAGGTCGGCATTGACCTTCTCCACGCAGTCGCGGATCAGCGCGTAGACCTCGGGCTTGCCGGCCAGGTCGGTGTAGCCGGCATAGGGCAGGTTGCGGCGCTCGGCCCAGTTGCCGACGGCCTCGAAGTCGATGTTGACGAAGGCGCAGACGCGGTCGCGGCCATCGCCGAAGGCCACCGCCTCCTTCACGAAGGCGAAGAACTTGAGCTTGTTCTCGACGTACTTGGGCGCGAACATCGCGCCGTCATGCGCGCCGCCGCGCAGGCGGCCGACGTCCTTGGCGCGGTCGATGATCTTCAGGTGGCCGCCGGCATCGAGGAAACCCGCGTCGCCGGTGCGGTACCAGCCGTCGGCGCCCAGCACCTCGGCCGTCGCCTCGGGGTTCTTGTAGTAGCCCTTGAGCAGGCCCGGCGAGCGCACCAGGATCTCGCCGCTCTCGGCGAGCTTGATCTCCACGCCGTCGATGGGCACGCCGACGGTGTCGGACCGGGCCTCGTGGTCGGGCTGCAGGCAGACGAAGACTGCGGTCTCGGTCGAGCCGTAGAGCTGCTTGAGGTTGATGCCGATCGAGCGGTAGAAGCTGAACAGGTCCGGGCCGATGGCCTCGCCGGCGGTGTAGGCCACGCGCACCCGCGAGAAGCCCAGCGCGTTGCGCAGCGGCCCGTAGACGGCGAGGTCGCCGAGCCGGTACTTGAAGCGCTCCCAGCCGCCGACCGGCTGGCCGTCCATCAGCGCGGGCCCGACGCGACGGGCCAGCGCCATGCAGCGGGCGAAGAGCCAGCGCTTGAGCGCGCCGGCGTCCTCCATGCGGATCATCACGCTGGTGAGCAGGCCCTCGAAGACGCGCGGCGGCGCGAAGTAGTAGGTCGGGCCAATCTCCTTGAGGTCGATGCTGACGGTGCTGGCCGACTCGGGGCAGTTGACGACGTAGCCGCAGGCCAGCCATTGCGCGTAGCTGAAGATGTTCTGGCCGATCCAGGCGCACGGCAGGTAGGCCAGCACCTCCTCGTCGTGGGTGAGGCGGTCGAAGCGCGCGCCCGCCTGCGCGCGGTCGATCAGCGTCGCGTGGGTGTGGACCACGCCCTTCGGATGGCCGGTGGTGCCGGAGGTGAAGAACATCGCCGCCACGTCCTCGGCGCGGCCGGCCTCGACCTCGCGCTCGAACCAGCCGGGATGGCGCATCGCATGGGCGCGGCCGTCGTCGCACAGGCCGTCGATCGAGCCCAGGCCGTCGGCCGCGTAATGGCGCAGGCCGCGCGGATCGTCGAACCAGACGCGGCGCAGCGCCGGGCACTGGTCGCGGATCTCGAGCAGCTTGTCGACCTGCTCCTGGTCCTCGACGACGGCGAAGGCCACCTCGGCGTTCTGCAGCGGGTAGACGAACTCGGCGGCCACCGCGTCCTGGTACAGCGGCACCGGGATCGCGCCCAGCGACTGCGCGGCGAGCATGGCCGCGTACAGCCGCGGCCGGTTCTCGCCGATGACCACCAGGTGCTGGCCGCGCGCCATGCCGGCGGCGGCGAAGCCGTGCGCGAGATCGCGCACCAGCGCCGCGAGCCCGGCCCAGTCCAGCGTCTGCCAGATGCCGAGCTCCTTCTCGCGCAGCGCCGGCGCGCCGGGGCGCTGCCGTGCATGGGCGAGCAGCAAGCGGGGGAAGGTCTGGTCCACCGTCGTCTCCTTGTGGTCCCCGCTGTCGCCGTCTCTGATGGAGGCGCTCATGCCGCGGGGTGAATGGACTGTAGGCCGGCTCATTGACGCCGTGTTGTCGTTGCGACGACATTCCTAGGGAGAGTTCGGGGCAGCGTTTTCCCCAGGGGGGCGCGTCAGGCTGTTGTCATGCGCCGGCGCGATGAACGGGGGATGGCCTCGATCACCGACACCGCTGTCCGCGCCGCGCTGGGTTCGCCGTCCCCGCCGCCCCTGCACCCGTCCCTGTCGGGGACCGTGCCGACGCAGCCGCTGCGGCTGCGGGCGCGGGCCGCGAGCGCGCAGGAGATGGGCGCCATCCCCTGGCTGAAGGCGATCGAGCCGGAACTGCGCGAGCGGGTCTCCGCCAGCATCCAGGTGGCGGAGGTGGAGGTCGGCGAGCGCATCTGCCGCATCGGGCGCGAAGCCAATTTCTGGTTCGGCGTCATCGACGGCCTGCTCAAGATGAGCAACGACGAGGCGGCGGCGCGCCAGGTCACCTTCACCGGCGTGCCGCCGGGCGGCTGGTTCGGCGAGGGCACCCTGCTCAAGCGCGAGGCCTACCGCTACAACATCCAGGCGCTGCGCCGCAGCGTCGTCGCCGGCCTGCCGCTGGACAGCTTCCATGAACTGCTGGAGACCAGCCTGGCCTTCAACCGCTACGTGCTGAACCAGCTCAACGAGCGGCTGGGCCAGTTCATCGCCGCGCGCGAGATCGACCGCCAGAGCGATCCCGACCTGCGCGTCGCCCGCAACCTGGCAGCGCTGTTCCATCCCCAGCTGTACCCCGGTGTGAACGGGCTGCTGCGCATCACGCAGCAGGAACTGGGGCATCTGGTGGGGCTCTCGCGCCAGCGCGTCAACGAGGCCCTGCGCCACCTGCAGGCGCAGCGGCTCATCGCGGTCGAGTATGGCGGACTGCGGGTACTGGACCTCGCGGGACTGCGGGTGTATCCGCAGCAGTAGCGGCGCCGGGGCGGCGTCGGTCCGCGGGCGCGGGGCCGGCCGGCCTCAGGCGCCGAACGGCGTCGCCTCGGGCTGCGCCGGCGGATGCGCGGCGTACTGCGCGGCGTTGATCTCGTAGAGCAGGCTGGCCGCCTCGCCCGGATGCTCGGCGACCGAGCCGGTCAGCCGCAGCCCGACCCGCTCCAGCGTCTTGCGCGCCGCGGTGTTGCCCGGCGCCAGCAGCGCCTGCACCGAGGTCGCGTGCAGGCTGTCGAAGGCCAGCGCCAGCGCCGCCAGCGACATCTCCGCCGCATACCCCTGGCCCCAGTGGTCGGACAGGAAATGGAACTCCAGCAGCAGCGCCGGCGCGCCGCAGATCCGCCCCCGGCTCAGGCCGCCGAAGCCGATCGCGCCGAGCGAAGGCTGCTCGCGCAGCGCGACCGCCCACGGCCCCAGCCCGTCGCGCGCCCACAGCCCGCGCCATTGCTCCAGCCGCTCGGACATGGCGGGACCGCCGGATTCGAATCGACGATTCGCCGGGTCGCACAGCAGGTCGCGGAAGGTCCGGGCGTCCGCCGCCGCGGGCGGACGCAGGGTCAGCCGGGGCGTGTGGGTGAGCCGCTCGACGGCCGGGATGGAGAAGAGGGGGGCAAGCATAGGGGTTAACCCGCAAATTATGCGCCTGCGCCGCATTTCAAGTCATCTCCCGACCGCTCGGTCGGTGACGGCAGCGGGACTTGCGTCACGAAAGGTGACGAAGGCGATGGAACCCTGGAAGTTTTGGCCCCTTGCGCGAAGATCGCCCGATGCTTGGCGCCGATCCCGAGGCCGCTCCCGGGGCCGTGACCCGAGCCGCGCCGGGCGACAGCCCCGCGACAGGTCAGCGCGGGCCGACTCGCATAGCATTCCCGGCATCCGCGGGCCCGGCGGGGGACTTCCCCCCTCCGGGCTCCCTCCCCAGGACGACGCGGCGCCCGGCGCCGCAGGAACGTGAGCCTCGTCATGAAGCTGCTGGTCATCGAAGACAACCCGGACATCGTCGCCAACCTGTTCGCCTACCTCGAGCCGATGGGCTACGAACTGGACGTGGCCCGCAACGGCCTGGGCGGGCTGGCGCAGGCCGCCGCCGGCTCCTACGACGCGATCGTGCTGGACCTGACCCTGCCCGGCCTGGACGGGCTGGACGTGGCCCGGCGCCTGCGCAAGGACTTCCGCCGGCCGACCCCCATCCTGATGCTGACCGCGCGCGACACCATCGCCGACAAGGTCACCGGCTTCGAGAGCGGCGCCGACGACTACCTGGTCAAGCCCTTCTCGCTGGTCGAACTCGAGATCCGCCTCAAGGCGCTGATGCGGCGCTCCCACGGGTTGAACCTGAGCTCGGCGGTGAGCTACGCCGACGTCAGCTTCGACCCCGACACGCTGGAAGCCACCCGCGCCGGCAAGCCGCTGCAGCTCACGCCCACCGGCTACAAGCTGCTCTCGGCCCTGCTGCGCGAGGCCCCCAAGCTGGTCCGCCGCGAGGACCTGGAACGCGAGGTCTGGGGCAACGACCCGCCCGACAGCGATGCGCTGCGCACCCACATCCACGCGCTGCGCTCGGCGCTGGACAAGCCCTTCCCCGTCCCGCTGCTGAAGACCCATCCGGGCATCGGATACCGGCTGGTGTCGCCCGATGCGGGCTGAGCTCCGCGTGACCCGCGCGCCCTGGCGCCTGCGCTCCACCGCCGCGCCGACGACGCTGCGCACGCGCGTCGCCGCGGCCTTCCTGCTGCTGACCCTGCTGGTCTGCGGCGCCTTCGCCGTGGCGGCGGTGCGCATCGCCTCGAGCATCGAGGACCGCCTGATCGACCAGCGCCTGAGCCGCACCGCCGATGAGCTGATCGCCCGCGAGCGGCAGGGCCTGGAGCCCGACCTGCCGCCCAGCGTCACGCTCTACCGCGGCACGGAGATTCCGGCCCCGCTGCGCGGGAAGCCGCCCGGCAAGTACACGCTGCCGCAGGACGGCCAGCTGGTCAGCGCGCTGGTCCGGGACGACCTCGGCCCGGTCTTCGTGCTGACCGACCGCGACGAGGACTTCGCCAAGATCGAGGCGGGCGTCTACGGCCTGCTCGGCCTGGCCTTCGTCTGCTGCCTGGGGCTGGCGCTGTTCCTGGCGCAGCTGACCGCGAGCCGCATCGTCGCGCCGGTGACCGCGCTGGCGCGCGCGGTGGAGACCGGCGCCGCGCCGCGCGAGTACCCACTGCAGGATTCCACCGACGAGCTGGGCGTGCTGTCGCGCGCCTTCGCGGCCAAGACCGAGGCCCAGCAGCGCTACCTGGACCGCGAGCGCTGGTTCACCGGCGATGTCAGCCATGAGCTGCGCACCCCGCTGGCGGTGATGCTGGGCGCCGCCGAGGTGCTGAAGGCGCGCCTGCACGGCCGCGACGACATGGTCGAGCTGGCCGAGCGCATTCGCCGCACCGCCGCCGACACCAGCGAGCGCGTAGTCGCGATGCTGTTGCTGTCGCGCGATCCGGCCAGCATCGGCGCGCCGCCGACCGCGGTGCTGCCGCTGCTGCGCCAGGAGATGGAGCGCTGCCGGCCGCTGCTCAAGGGCAAGGCCGTCGAGATGACGCTGCATGCCGCTCCCGCCGATGCCGCCCTGGAAGTGCCGGCGCGGCCGGAGCTCGCCGCGATCGCGCTGGGCAACCTGATCCGCAACGCCTGCCAGTTCACCGAGGAGGGCCGCGTCGACATCCGGCTCGAGGCCGGCCGCGTCGTCATCGAGGACACCGGCATCGGCATCCCGCCGGCCGTGCGCGACCGCATCTTCGACCGCTTCATGCAGGTGGACCCGGCCGGCGCCGGCAGCGCCGGGCTGGGCCTGGCCATCGTCAAGCGCGTGGCCGAGCACCTGGGCTGGACCGTCAGCCTGGAGGCGCCCGCCAACGGCGGGACGCGCTTCGCGCTGAGCTTCGGGCAGGCGTCCAGGGAGCGGGACATTCTCCCCACTTGAAGCGCGACATCCGCTGGACGGGTCGGCCGTCCCACCTATACTGTATGCACATACAGTTCTCAACGCCGGTGTCACGACCGGCGTTGTCGTCTCTTCCGCCGACCGTGCCGCTGATCGTTCCGCCATGTCCGTCCTGCCCTTGCCCCTTCCCCCCGCCGTGGCCGAGGCCGTCTGGCGCGGCGACGCGCTGGGCCGCGGCACCGACACGGTCTGGCCCAGCGGCTTCGACGCGCTGGACGCGGAACTGCCCGGCGGCGGCTGGCCCGGCCGCCAGCTGACCGAACTGCTGCTGCCGCAGTTCTCGCTGGCCGAATGGCGGCTGGCCGGCCCGGCGCTGCGGCGCGTGGTGGCCGACGGCGCCGCGGTGGCGATGGTCGGCCCGCCCAAGCGCCCGCACCTGCCCGGCCTGATGCACCTGGGACTGGATGAGCGCCACCTGGTCTGGATCGACGCGCGCGCGCCCTCGGAGCGTCTCTGGTGCGCCGAGCAGTTGATCAAGTCCAACGCCGCCGGCGCGGTGCTGGCCTGGATGCCGCAGGCCGCGCCGGAACAGCTGCGGCGGCTGCAGGTGCTGGCGCAGTCCTTCGAGGGGCCGGTATTCCTGTTCCGGCCGCTGGCCGCGCGCCACGACCCCTCGCCGGCGCCGCTGCGGCTGCAGGTGACGATCGACGTCGACTGGGCGCTGGACGTCCTGATCCTCAAGCGCAAGGGCCCCGCCCATGAGACGCCGCTGCGGCTCGCGTCCATCCCGGGCGGGCTCGAGCGGGTGCTGACGCCCCGGGTGATGCGGCCCAGCACGATGCGACCCGTCGCGCCGATCGTGCCACTCGCGCCGGTCATGCCCGCCGCGACCGAAGCCGCGCCCGCCGCAGCGTCCGCCTTGTCCGAATCCCCGCGCGCGCCGCAGCCGCTCGCCCTGTTCCCGGAGCTGACCGATGTTGTGGGTCGCCCTGATCCTGCCGCCTCGTCCGCCGGCGCCGTCCGCTGATCCGGCCGCGCCGCCGGACCCTCCCTGGGGGATCTGTCCGGAGGCGCAGGCGGGGCTGGCCGTGTGGTGCCTGCAGTTCACGCCGCGCGTGGCGCTGATGGAGGACGCCGTCGTCATGGAGGTCGAGGCCAGCCTGCGGCTGTTCCGCGGCCGGGGCGCGCTCCAGGCGCGCATCGCCGACGAGGCGCCGGACCTGGGCGCCGTCGGCATCGGCTGGGCGCCGACGGCCACCGCCGCGCTGGTGCTGGCGCGTTGCGGCGTGCCGGACCTGGGCGGCCGGCTGCTGCAGGCGGTGCTGGATCCGCTCCCGCTGCAGGCGCTGAGCGCCGGCGCCGAACATGCCGAGCCGCTGAGCCGTGCCGGCATCAACACGCTGGGCCAGTTGCGGGCCTTGCCGCGCGGCGGCATCAGCCGGCGCTTCGGCGCGGCACTGCTGGCGATGCTGGACCAGGCCTACGGGCTGCGTCCGGAGGCGCATCGCTGGGAAGTGCTGCCGGAGGATTTCCACGCCCGCATCGAGCTGCCCGGCCGCGTGGACCACGCGCCGGCGCTGCTGCTGGGCGCGCGGCCGCTGCTGATGCGGCTGTGCGGCTGGCTGGCGGCGCGCCATGCCGGCGCGACCGGCGTGACGCTGCACTGGGTGCACGACTCGATGCGCGCCAAGGATGCCGGCGATGGCGGATCGCTGACGATCCGCACCGCCGAGCCGATCCGCGCGCTCGAGCACTTCTGCCGGCTGATGGCCGAGCACCTGGCCAAGACGAAGCTGCTGGCGCCGGTGGGCGAGCTGAGGCTGGAGGCGATCGGCGTCCAGGCCCTGACCGAGGACAGCGCCTCGCTGCTGCCCGACACGGTGCGCACCGGCGAGACGCTCTATCTGACGCTGGAGCGCATCGCCGCGCGCCTGGGCCCGGAGCGGGTGATGCAGCCGGCGCCTGGCGACGATCACCGGCTCGAATGGATGACGCGCTGGCAGCCCGCCACCGACGGCCAGCGCGCCGGCGCCTCCGGCACGGGGCGCCGCCGCCTGGCGGCGCGGCCCGCGCCGTCCATGCCCGAACCCGGCTTCCTGCTGGAGCCGCCGCTGCGCCTGGCGCTGCGCGAACACCGGCCGCATTACCAGGGCGCGCTGACGCTGCTGGTCGGTCCCGACCGCATCGAGGGCGGCTGGTGGGACCGCCTGCCGGCGCGAGCGCCAGCGGACGCGGCGGCCGGGACTGGGACCGGAGCTGGAGCTGGAGCTGGAGCCGGAGCCGGAGCCCGGGACCAGACCGCGCCGCCCTTCACCGCGCTCGTGCCACAGGACGACGCGGCGATGGTGGCCGTCGGCCACCGCAACGTCGTGCGCGACTACTGGATCGCGGTCAACGACAACGCGGGCGTCGTCGCCATCTTCCGGCAGCAGCTGGACGATGGTGGCAGCGCCTGGTTCCTGCATGGCGTCTACGCCTGAACGGGGTCGAACGATGACCGCCCCGCCTGCCCTGCCCGCCACCGCACTGCCCGCGCTACCTGCGCTGCCGGACTACGCCGAACTGCGCTGCCTCAGCAACTTCAGCTTCCTCAAGGGCGCCAGCTGGCCCGAGGAACTGGTCGAGCGCGCCAAGGAACTCGGCTACCGCGCGCTCGCGATCACCGATGAATGCTCGATGGCCGGCATCGTGCGCGCGCACGTGGCCGCCAAGCAGCACGGGCTGAAGCTGCTCGTGGGCAGCCAGTTCCGCATCGACCCGCGCGACGGCGCCGGCCCGGACGAAGAGGCTCCCTTCACGCTGGTGGCGCTGGCCTGCAACCTGAACGGCTACGGCAACCTGTGCCAGCTGATCTCGCGGCTGCGGCGCTCGGCCGACAAAGGCAGCTACCGCTGCACGATCGACGACATCGGCCCCCAGGCGCTGGATGACTGCGTCGTCATCGCCTGCCCGGACCGGCATGCGGCGGCCGCGCCGCTGCTGGCGATGTCGCGCTGGCTGCTGTCGCGCTTCACCGGCCGCTGCTGGCTGGGCGTGACCCAGACCCGCGAGCTCGACGACGAAAGCCGCCTGCTGCGGCTGCGCGAGGCGGCCGCGCTGACCGAGATCCCGCTGGTGGCCGTCGGCGACGTCACCATGCATGTGCGCAGCCGCAAGCCGCTGCAGGACGTGTTGACCGCGACCCGGCTGGGCCGGCCGCTGACCGAGTGCGGCCAGGCGCTGGACCGCAACGCCGAGCGCCACCTGCGCGCGCGCGGCCGGCTCGGGCTGGCCTTCCCGGCCGCGCTGCTGGCCGAGACCCTGCGCGTGGCCGCCCGCTGCGACTTCAAGCTCGACGAACTGCGCTACCACTACCCCTCGGAGGTCGTGCCCGACGGCGAGACGCCGGCCAGCCACCTGCGCCGCCTGACCTACGAAGGCGCGGGCCGGCGCTGGCCCGACGGCATTCCCGCGGCGGTCAGCGAGCAGATCGAGCGCGAGCTCGCGCTGATCGAGGAACTGCGCTACGAGCATTACTTCCTCACCGTGGCCGACATCGTCCACTTCGCGCGCTCGCAGGGCATCCTGTGCCAGGGGCGCGGCAGCGCGGCCAATTCCATCGTCTGCTACTGCACCCACGTGACCGAGGTCGATCCGCAGCGGATGCAGGTGCTGTTCGAGCGCTTCATCAGCAAGGAGCGTAACGAGCCGCCCGACATCGACATCGACTTCGAGCACGAGCGCCGCGAGGAGGTCATCCAGTACCTCTATCGCAAGTACACGCGCGAGCGCGCGGCGCTGGCGGCGGTGGTGATCTCGTACCGGGTCAAGAGCGCGCTGCGCGACGTCGGCAAGGCGCTGGGCTTCGAGCCTCAGACCCTGGACACGCTGTGCGGCAACCACCAGTGGTGGGACGGTCAGACCATCGACGCGGAGCGGCTGCGCGAATCGGGCCTGGACGCCAACGACCTCGCGGTGCGGCAACTGGTGGCGATCACCTCGGAGCT
The DNA here is from genome assembly GCF_052044995.1 of Roseateles sp. 22389. Classification (NCBI taxonomy): domain Bacteria; kingdom Pseudomonadati; phylum Pseudomonadota; class Betaproteobacteria; order Burkholderiales; family Sphaerotilaceae; genus Roseateles; species Roseateles sp. 22389. The sequence continues at coordinate 77,524 of NZ_JBQEOF010000007.1, read as the reverse complement.
GCTCGGCTTCCCGCGTCACCTGTCGCAGCACCCGGGCGGCTTCGTGCTGACGCAGGGGCCGCTGACGCGCATGGTGCCGGTGGAGAACGCGTCGATGCCGGACCGCACGGTGATCGAGTGGGACAAGGACGACCTCGACGCGGTCGGGCTGCTCAAGGTCGACGTGCTGGGGCTGGGCATGCTGACGGCGATCCGCAAGACGCTGGACTTCATCGGCAAGCGCCAGCGGGCTCCCTTCGAGGTCAAGGACATCCCGGCCGAGGACGAGGCCACCTACAAGATGATCCAGCGCGCCGAGACGATCGGCGTGTTCCAGATCGAGAGCCGGGCGCAGCGCAGCATGCTGCCGCGGCTCAAGCCCGAATGCTTTTACGACCTGGTCATCGAGGTCGCGATCGTGCGGCCCGGTCCGATCCAGGGCGGGATGGTGCATCCCTACCTGCAGCGGCGGCAGGGCTTGGAACCCGTCGTCTACCCGAAGGGTTTGGAATCGGTGCTGGATCGCACGCGTGGCGTGCCGGTGTTCCAGGAGCAGGTGATGCAGATCGCGATGATCGCGGCAGGCTTCACCGGCGGCGAGGCCGACGAGCTGCGGCGCTCGATGGCGGCCTGGAAGCGCAAGGGCGACCTGGGGAAATACCGCGAGAAGCTGATCGAGGGAATGCGCGCGCGCGACTACCCGGTGTCCTTCGCGGAGCAGATCTTCGAGCAGATCAAGGGCTTCTCGGAGTACGGCTTCCCGGAGTCGCACGCCGCGTCGTTCGCGTTGCTGGTCTACACGAGCAGCTGGCTCAAGAAGCACCGGACGGCGGAATTCCTGGCGGGGATGCTGAACGCGCAGCCGCTGGGTTTCTATTCACCGAGTCAGCTGGTGCAGGACGCCAGACGCAGCGGCGTCGAGGTGCGGCCGCCGGACGTGATGCACAGCGACTGGGACTGCACGCTGGAGCGTGCCGATGGCCGCGTGATCCGGCCCACGCGCCGCGGCAAGGACACCGAGGCGCTCGATGCGCGGCCACTGGATCCGGACGGCATCGCGCAGGACGAGGACGGCGACCCGTATCTGGAGTCGGATGAAGCGCTGGCGATCGACGCGGCGCCGGTGGCGGTGCGGCTGGGATTGCGGCTGGTGAAGGGCCTGCAGCAGGCCTCGGCGGCGGCGATCTGCCTCGAGCGCGGACGCGGCCCGTTCAACGACGCGGAGGACCTGGCGCGCCGCACCGGCCTGAACCAGCAGCAGATGACGATGCTGGCGGCAGGCGACGCGCTGACCAGCCTGAGCGGCCATCGGCGCCAGCAGATGTGGGACGCGGCCGCGCAGCATGCGCCGCCCCCGCTGCTGTCGACGGCGCCGGTGCAGGAGGACTTCCTGGCGCTGCCGCAGGCGCCGGAGGGCGAGGAGATCGTCTTCGACTACGCGTCGCTGGGCCTGACGCTGCGGCGGCATCCGCTGTCGCTGCTGCGACCGATGCTGCGCGAGCAGCGCTGGATGTCGGCGCGGGAACTGAACGAGTTGCCGGATGGCCGCCCGGCGCGCGGCTGCGGGATCGTGACGGTCAAGCAGCAGCCGGCGACGGCCAAGGGGACGATCTTCATCTCGCTGGAGGACGAGACCGGGGACATCCAGGTCATCGTGCACCGCGCGCTGTGGCAGCGGCAGCGCCAGGTCATGCTGCATTCGCGGCTGATGGCGGTGAAGGGCAAGTGGCAGCGCAGCGGCGAGGTCCGCAACCTGATCGCCGGCCACATGGAAGACCTGACCCCGATGCTGGGGCGCTTGAGGACGGAGAGCCGGGATTTTCATTGAGTCCCCTTGCCCGGCATCAGGGCGAGCGCGCCAGGAAGCCCAGCCGACGCAGCCGCTGAATCGCCCGCCGATCAAAGGTCAGGAACACCGTGCCACCACGACGCCTCCCGTCCAGGGCGATCAGTCCATCAGCGAAATCGCCCCCGGCCTGGAGCAAGTCGAGTCCGGCATCCACCGCCGTTCGATCAACGTCGATCCGCGGAATCAGCAACAGCTTGAGGAGCAGTCGACGGATGTCATCCGAGGTCAATCCATGACGCGATTTCAGTACCCAGACCACTTCGCAAAGGCTGGCAGCCACGATCACGATGGCCTCCGCCGCAGCGAACGCCCGGGCCACAAGCTGCTTCTGCTCGAGATCGTCATCGAGCACGAGCCGACACAGGAGATTCGTATCGGCCGTCACCTTCATCGCCGTTTCCCCGCCCAGCCTTCCTCAATGGCCTTCTTCATCTGTTTCAAAGACAGCGGCTTCTTCCGTTTGCGTGGACGATCAGCCAGGACGCCGCACAGGCTTTCGATGCGACTGCTCTTTCGGACCAGATGAAGGATGCAAGTTCCGTCCGACCAGAAGTCGACATCGATGGCCTCTCCTGGTTGGACCCCGAGGTGCCTCAGGATCTCTTCCGGCATCCGCACCTGATCGGGCGCGCCTTCGGTGCTGATCTTCATCTTCGACAACATCGCCACTCCTTTCGCTTGGGCACCGCCTGGTGCTCGACGGGAGAAAGCCTAGCCCCGCACGCCATCGAAAAACCGCCTCTCCCCCTGACTTCCATCAACGGTGGGAGAGAACGCGCAGCCTCCCCCTGCGGATCCCTCGGCTGTAGGTTCCGTCCGACGGCGCAATGCGTCCTCCGGGGGGTACCCAAGGGGTCGGTCCTTGCGGAAAGATCGGCTCAACGGTCCTCATGCCGACCCGCCCGTCCCGCTGGCGTGGCCGGCCCCGACATCATGAAAAAGATCGCCGTCCGTGCCCGCGCGCTGCCCGTCGCGGCGCCGCTCATCCCGTCGCCCTCCTGGGCACTGCTCGGCATCGAGCCGCTGCGTGCCGCGATGGAATACGCCAGCTGCCGCCTGATGGACCGCAGCGGTCATCCGCCCGGTGACGGTCATCCCGTCATCGTGTTCCCCGGCCTGGCGGCCGACGCGCAGTCGATCGCGCCGCTGGTGGGCTTCTGCCACGGCCTCGGCTACGCGGCGCGCGACTGGGGCCGCGGCCTGAACACCGGGCCGGTGGGGAACATCGACCGCTGGCTCGACGCCCTCGCCGCCGACATCGAGGCGCTGGTCGCCGACCAGCCGCAGGCGGTCTCGCTGGTGGGCTGGAGCCTGGGCGGCATCTACGCGCGCGAGATCGCCAAGCGCATCGCGCTGCCCGTCCGGCAGGTCATCACGATCGGCACGCCGATCACCGGCGAGGCGGCGCAGACCAACGTCAGCCTGCTCTACCGCTGGATCAACGGCGCGCTGCCGGTGCTGGACGAGGACTTCAAGGCGCGCCTCCTGGCCGCGCCCCAGGTGCCGACCACGGCCATCTACAGCCGCAGCGACGGCGTCGTCGCCTGGCAGGCCTGCGTGCAGCGCGAGGACCATCCGATGATCGAGAACGTCGAGGTCGACGGCAGCCACTGCGGCCTGGTGTGGAATCCCGCGGTGCTGAATGTGGTCGCCGACCGGCTCGCGCATGCGCCCGGCGCGTGGCGCCCCTACGGCGACGCCGCCGAGGCGGAACCCGCGCGCGCCGTCCAGTCGCTGAACTGATCGGCGCCGAGCGCCGAGCAGCAGCAGCACGCTGCGAGCGACGGCAGACCGCCGACAACCCTCAGCCGTCGCAGCCAGCCGTCGGCAACCGGCAGGCCGGTGGCGAGCAGCGCTCCGGGAGCGGCAGGCGCCGGGAGGCGCCGTGCCGCCCCGCGCGCTACCGGATCAAGGCGATCAGGATGATGATCGGAATCGGCACGCCCAGCAGGTACAGCAACAGCGATCGCATGCGAGCTCTCCTTGGTTCAGTCGATGAGGTCGCGCTGCCGGCCGCCGACGGTGGCCAGCAGGCTCGCGGTGAAGGCGCCGATCAGCAGCGCCACGAACATCCACAGTGCCGCCGCCAGCGTCGCCTTGCGCGCGGCATCCGCGGCTTCGCGGGCGCGCGTTTCCAGCGCCTGCGCCTCGGCGCGGGCGCGCTGCAGCGTCTCGGTCACGCGCCGTTCGGCCTCGGCCTGCGTCAGGCCGGTCCGCTGCGCCACCAGTTGCGAGGCGGCGCGCGTGTCGTCCGAGGACAGGCGGCCCTCATGACGCAGAGCCCGCACCACCAGGCGTCGCAGCGCGGCGGACGACTGCTCGTCCGCATGCGCCATCGACGCGTCCGGCCAGCCGCGCAGCGTCGCCGGATTGGCCCCGGCCGGCGCAGCGCCGGCGGTCGCGGCGAGCGAGGGCCGCAGCAGTGTGTCCACGTAGTAGCCGAGATCGTCGCGAGCCAGCGGATCCGAGCCCGCCCGGCCCTCCGCGCCGCGCTCGGCCAGGGTGCCGTCGGTCTCGGGCGATGTCCCCGCAGTCGCCGTCGTCGCTGTCGCCGCCGCGCCGGCCGTCGCGACGCCGGCCGCGGTCGCCGCTCCCTTCACGCCCAGTCCCGCGATCGCGCCCACCGACGCCGTCAGCGTGGCCGCGGTGAACAGCGTCGCCACCGCCCAGGACAGCAGGCCGTGGGCGGTATCGCGGAAGTGGACCTCGTCGGCATCGGTGCCGCGCCAGCGCACCCGCAGCCGTCCGGCCAGGTAGCCGCCAAGCCCCGACGCCGCCAGTTGCGTGAAGGCGAGCCACGCGATGCCCGCCGCGCCGAGCGTGCCGGCGCTGGCGCCATCGCCGCCCCAGGGCGACACAGCGGCCAGGCCCAGCCCGACGCCGAGCAGCAGCAGGATCAGCGACAGCGCCGCCGCCGCGGCCGCACCGGCCAGCACCGCGCCCCACGACACCGCCGAGACCGCCCCCCGGGCGGGGTAGGCTCCGCCGACGCTGCTCTCGCCCGCATACCAGGCTTCGTTCGCGACCATCGCAATCCCCTCGAGTGGTGATGAGGTCTGCTGGCAAAGGGCGGACCCGAGACCGTAACCCGGCGCCGTAACGCCCAGCCGTAACGCCCGTTACGCCGATGCCGTCACACCGACCGCGCGGCCCGCGCAGAATGCGCCACCCATGACCGTTGCCACCGTTTCCTCCGCGCCCGTCGCCGACGGCGTCGCGCATCGCCTCCAGCTGCTGCCGCACGGCCTGCGCATCGACGGCCTGCCCGAACTCCGCAACCGCCTGCTGCCGCGCCTGCTGGCCGCGCTGCTGCAGGCGCACGAGCAGGGCCTGGCCCGCGTCGACAGCCCCTGCTCGCGCGCCGAGCTGCGCGAGCGCATCGCCGGCATGGCCGAGCTGCACCGCACCCAGGTCTGGCGCGCGCTGGCGTTGCTGGACGACGGTCCGCTGGCCGCGCTGATCGAGGCCAGCGCCCGCAGCAGCGGTCCGTTCTGGCTGAACGCCCCGTTGCTGGCGCGCTGCCAGGTCGAGATCGATGGCGAGCCCGCCGCCGGCGAAGCCCTCGCGCGCTGGCTCGGCCAGCAGCGCCCGGTGCGCGCGCCGGCCGCCGCGCCGCTGCTGCCGCTGGCCTACGCCGAGGCGCTGGCGCGCGCCGACTACCTGCTCGACCGCGGCGAGCTCTACCCCGCCCGGCTCGCGCTCCAGCAAGCCGCACCGCACGTGCCGGAGGGCGACGACGCCGCGGCCGCCGCGCTCGGCCTGCGCCGCGCCCGCATCGCGCGCCGCCTGGGCGACTGGGCCGCGCTGCAGGACGAGCTGCGCGAACTCGGCCAGGCCCTCAACCACGGCCGCCTGCCGAGGCTGGAACGCCGGCAGCTGCGCGCCCGCGTCGCGATCCTGGCGGCTTGGCACTGGTACGGCAGCCTCGGCCAGGCCGCGCCGGCGCTGGACAAGCTCGACGAGGTCGAGCCCGAGGCGCTCGCCAGCGACTCCACCCTGCGCTGCGACCACGGCAACCTGCGCGGGATCGTGCTGCGCGAGCTCGCCCTGGCCCGCGGCGACGCGGCGCTGGCGACGCAGTCGCTGGCCAGCCTGGGCGACGCGCTGCGCGCCGCCTCGCTGGCCGGCCTGCCCGACGCGCTGCAGGTCTGCGCCGCCAATTTGTCCAACACGCTGGGCCAGCTCGTCGAGGCCGGCCTGCTGCCCGCCGCGGGCCCCGGCATCGAGGACGCGCTGCGCTGGCTGCTGCTGAGCGACGCGCTGTGCGCGCGCTGGCAGCTCGGACGCAGTTCGTTGCTGAACACCATCTTCCTGCTGCGCCTGGCGGCGCTGGGCCGGCTGGACTTCGCCGCGCTCCAGCGCCTCGCTTCGGCGCAGGGCCTGCCGCTGCCGGCGGTCTCCTTCAACGAGCTCGCGGCCCAGCGCTGGGCCTCCTGCCGCGCGCGCCACTCGCAGATCCCCGCCGACCAGCGCTGCGCCTTCCTGCTGCTGTGGGCCCGCCATGCGCTCGACGAAGGCGACGCCTTCACCGCCACCGACCTGGTGCGCCAGGCCCGGCTGCAGGCCCGCAAGCTGCGCGACGAGGACGCGCGGCGCCGCTACCTCGACGAGGCCGAGACGCTGATGCCGCGCACCCGCCGCGCCTGAGCCGCGGCGATCCACCGCGGCGCCCGCGCAGCGCGGGATCGACCGCGCCGAGGTCGCAGGCTGCCGGCGCAACGCCCGTAACCGCACTTCGACGCGGCGCGGCGCGGCGGACTCCGGACACTGGCGTCCTCGATCACCGCACGGAGTTCCTCCATGACCCTGTCCCGTCTGTCGACCGGCGCCCTGCTCGTCTGCCTCGCGCTCACCGCCTGCCGCGCCTCGTTCGCGCAGGGCGGCGCGACGCCCGCCCCGGCCACGTCCGCCGCGCCCACCGCCATGGCCGTCGTCCCCGCCGACCAGCGCGAGCGCTGGGAGACCCGCCCGGAGCTGCAGCGCCATTTCGCCGAGCTCGGCACCGCGGGCACGATCGCCGTGCTCGACACCCGCGCGCATCGCTGGATCGCCTCGGACAGCGTGCGCGCCTTCGAGACCTTCCTGCCCGCCTCGACCTTCAAGATCCCGATGTCGCTGATCGCGCTGGAGACCGGCGCCGCGGTCGACGAGACGCAACCCTTCAAATGGGACGGCACCGAGCGGCGGATCGCTGACTGGAACCGCGACCAGACGCTGGCCTCGGCCTACCGGGTCTCGGCGGTGTGGGTGTTCCAGTCGCTGGCCCGCCAGGTCGGCCAGCCGACGGTGCAGCAGTTCCTGCGCGACTTCCGCTACGGCAACGCGATCGCGGGCCCGGTCGGCGATCGCTTCTGGCTCGACGGCGACCTGCGCATCTCCGCGGTCGGCCAGGTGGAATTCCTGCGCCGCGTGCATGACCGCGCGCTGCCGCTGTCCGACCGGACCTACGACATCGCTCGCAAGGTCCTGCTGCGCGAGCAGGGCCCCGGCTGGCGGATGTACGCCAAGACCGGCTGGGCCGATGACGCCCGGCCGCGGCCGATCGGCTGGTTCGTCGGCTGGGTCGAGCAGGACCGCGACCCGCGGCCGGTCTACTTCGCGCTCAACCTGGACATGACCGATGCGGCTTTCGCCCCGCGCCGCGAGGAGATCGCCAAGCGCGTGCTGCGCGCGCTCGGCGCGCTGGAGCCCGCCAGGCCGTGAGCGATCGCCGATACTCGCCCGATCGTCGACAACCCCGATTGGACGCCCCCCGATGAAGTCCCCCGCTCTTGCCCGCGCCGCCGTCCTCCCCCTGCTGCTGGCCGCCGGACTGGCCCAGGCCCAGGTCGTCGTCAGCGACGCCTGGGTCCGCGCCACGGTGCCGCAGCAGAAGGCCACCGGCGCCTTCATGCAGATCAAGTCGCCGACGGACACGAAGCTGGTGTCGATCAGCTCGCCGGTCGCCGGCGTGGCCGAGGTGCACGAGATGGCGATGGACGGCAACGTGATGCGCATGCGGCCGGTCAGCGCGCTGGCGGTGCCGGCCGGCAAGCCGGTGGACCTGAAGCCGGGTGGTTATCACGTGATGCTGATGGAGCTGAAGGGCCCGCTCAAGACCGGCGACGCGGTGCCGCTGACGCTGGTCTTCGAGGGCGCCGACAAGTCGCGCTCGACCGTCACCGTCCAGGCGCCGGCCCGGACCGGCCCGGTCACCGCCCCCGACGCCAAGGACCCGCACGCGGGCCACGGCGACCACAAGCACTGAACGCGCGACCGCGGCTCAGGGGCGCCGCAGCCCCTGCGCGAGGTGATCCACCAGCGCCTTGAGCCGCAAGGGCAGGAAGCGCTGGCTGGGCATCAGCGCATGCAGCGGCATCGGACGGCCGACCCACTCGGGCAGCACCTCCACCAGCGCGCCGCTGGCCAGGCTGTCGCGGATGTCGAGGTCGCTCTTGTAGGTGAGCCCCCGCCCTTCGAGGGCCCACTGGTGGGCGATGCCGCCATCGTCGGCGGTGCGCCGCCCCTGCACCGACACCTCCACCGGCGCCGCCTGCATCGCGTCGCGACGCCAGAAGCGCCACTCGCGCTCCAGCCGGTCGCCGATCTTGAAGCGGATGCATTCGTGCTGCGTCAGCTCGCCGGGATGGGCGGGCCGCCCCTGCCGTTTCAGGTAGTCCGGCGACGCGACCAGCAGCCGGCGTCCGTCATGGAGCTTGCGCGCCACCAGCCGCGAGTCGGCCAGCTCGCCATACCGCAGCGCCAGGTCCACCTCGTCGCGCACCACGTCCTGCAGCGCGTCGCCGACGCTGAGCTGCAGCTCGACGCCCGGGTGGAGGTCGAGGAAGCTGTCCAGCAGCGGCAGCAGCACCCGCCGCGTCAGGTCGCTGGACGCGCTCAGGCGGATGCGCCCGCGCAGGGCCGCCTGGTTGCCGCGGCCCTTGCCCGCCGGGCCCTCGCCCTCGGACACCAGCGCCAGGCCCTCGTCGAGCAGCTCCAGCGCCCGCTGCGCATAGTCCCGCAACCGCTCGCCGGCCATGGTCAGCCGCAGGGCCCGCGTGCTGCGCTCGGCCAGCCGCACGCCCAGCCGCGCCTCCAGCTTCTTCAGCATCGCGCTGGCCGCCGCCGGCGTGATGCCCATCTCGCGCGACGCCGCGGTCAGGCTGCCGCCCCGCGCGCACTCGATCAGCAGGCGCAGCTCGGCGGTGTTCTCGATGTCCATGGGCCGTCCTCCTCGGGGAATCTTCAATCCAGGTTTGAAACTGATAGCCATTCAGCAGGCTTCATTGATTCTGCCCAAGCGCGCACCATCCGTCCCCTGCGGGTCCTCATCCCCTCTTCCTGTCTCCCAATCCTTAAAAGGAGTCGTCTCATGAAAGCCGTCGGCTACTTCCAGTCATTGCCCATCACCGCCTCCGAGTCGCTGCTCGACCTGGACCTGCCCCTGCCCGCCCCCGGACCGAAGGACCTGCTGGTCGAGGTCGCCGCGGTCGCCGTGAATCCGGTGGACACCAAGATCCGGGTGCGCCGCGCCAGCGCCGATGGCACGACGCCGGTGATCCTGGGCTGGGACGCGGTCGGCACGGTGCGCGCGATCGGTCCGGAGGTCAGCGGCTTCGCCGTCGGCGACCGGGTCTGGTACGCCGGCGACATCACCCGCCCCGGCAGCAATGCGCAGTTCCAGTGCGTCGACCACCGCATCGCCGCCCGCGCGCCCACGACGGTGAGCGACGCCGAGGCTGCCGCGCTGCCGTTGACCGCGATCACCGCCTGGGAACTGCTGTTCGACCGCCTGCAGGTGCAGCAGCAGGCGGACCGTCCGGTCAGCCTGCTGGTCACCGGCGCGGCGGGGGGCGTCGGCTCCATCCTGGTCCAGCTGGCACGACGCCAGACCCACCTGACCGTCATCGGCACCAGCTCCGAGCCGGAGGGCGAAGGCGGCCGCTGGCTGCGCTCGCTGGGCGCGCATCACGTGATCAACCACCGCGAGCCGATCGCGCCGCAAATCGCCGCCCTGCAGCGCGACGGCGCGCCGCCGCTGCGCTACGTCACCAGCCTGACCCACACGCCGCAGCACTTCCCAGGCCTGGTCGAGGCCCTCGAACCGCAGGGCAAGCTGGCGCTGATCGATGACTTCGGTCCGGGCGACATCGACGTGATGGCGCTGAAGGGCAAGTCGCTGTCGCTGCACTGGGAACTGATGTTCACGCGCAGCATGCATGCGACGCACGACATCGCCGCCCAGGGCCGGCTGCTGGCCGAGGTCGCCGCGCTGGTCGACGCGGGGCAACTGCGCACGACGCTGGCCGACGTCGTCGGTCCGATCTCCGCCGAGCACCTCCGGCGCGCCCATGCGCTGCAGGAGAGCCAGCGCCAGCGCGGCAAGCTGGTGCTGCAGGGCTGGCCCGCCTGAACGGGGCCTGAGCGCGGCCTGAACGTCGGGGCCGCGAGGTCCGCGTTGCGCGCATGCCGCACTTCTCGTCACAGTTGTGACGTCTTACCGCCCCGGCCCGCCGGGGCGTTTTCATTGGCGCGCGGCTCGGGAAAACCTCCAGTGCGCGACGGCCTCGCGCAGGCGATACCTGCGGCCTCGGACGCCACGACGCGTCCGGCGAATCAACAACGGCCGACCACGGCCATGCAGAGCGAGGGATCGTCATGAACATCCGCAAGGTCCTGGCCGCCGTCCTGCCGGCGGCCCTTCTGTGCGCCGGCGCCTCGGCCACCGCCGCCACCATCGGCGTGATCCTGCCGGGCAGCTACCCGAGCACGGCGCAGGCCGAGGAACTGCAGCTGGGCATGACGCTCGCGCTCAAGACCTGGCCCGGCGACGCGGCGCCCAAGCTGGTCATCAAGGACAGCGGCTGCGACGCCCGCAAGGCCGACGCGATCTCCCAGGAATTCATCAAGGCCAAGGTGGACCTGGTGCTGGGCAACTGGTGCGAGATCAACGCTGGCGCCGACGCGCTGAAGGCGGCCGGCATCCCTTTCATCTCCAGCAATGCCGAGCGGGTCAAGGACCAGGACCTGCAGCTGCAGCTGGGCCGCATCGAGCTCAATGCCGGCGAGAAGATCGCCGCCGACCTGCGCCGCCAGACCGGGCTGCGGATCAGCGCGCGGACCTCGTGCTGGATGGACTTCGACGCGACGCTGTCCGAGCGCGTGGACGCGGTGCTGTGCCCGGTGCTGACGGTCGACCGCGGCCGCTGGGACCAGGTGGCCAACACCTACGGCGCGGCCTTCCGCAAGCCCTTCACCGCCTCGGCCGCGCGCGGCTACGCGGCGATGGAGGTGGCCTTGAACTACCTGCGGCGAGCCAAGGGCATGAAGCCCGCGGCGGCGCTGAAGGAGACCCAGGCTATGGCCACGCTGCTGGGCCCGGTGCCGACGCTGGACGCGCCGGCGCCGACGACGGCGCTGCAGCTGGTCTTCCGCCACGACCTGCCCAAGCTCAATCCGCAGCAGTCGCAGACGCTGGACAAGCTGGTCAAGACCAAGGGCTGCGCCTGTCCCGGCGGCACGCTGCGCAACGGCTGCCCGCGCGACTCCGGTCCGTGGGGCGAGCTGCCCTTCGTCGTGCGCGGTGGCGGCACACCGCCGGCCTGCACCAAGCCGATCGGGCTGCTGGAACTCTGAGCGGCCCGCTCAGCGCAGCAGCAGCGCGGCGATCCGCAGCGCGATCTCCACCAGCGTCGGCGGCGAGCCGCCGCTGGATTCGGGCCATCCGGAGCTCGGCCATTCGCGGGCGCCTCCGCGGTCGCGGCGGGCGTTCTCCCGGTCGTAGCGTTTCTCGTAGTCGCCTCGCCAGAAGTGGCCATGCTTGCCGCCCGCCGGATCGCTGGGAGTGACATAGGAGGCCAGCCGGCGGCGGCGTTCCTGCTCCACCTCGTCCTCGGCGACGCGCCCGTCGTGCTCGAGCGCATCGAGCAAGGGCCCGAGTTCCTCCAGCGACGGCACCACCACCGCGTGATGGCAATGCCCGCAGCGCGTCTCGCGCGTCGGATCCATCGGTGCGCCGCAGCCGCGGCAGGCCCAGCCGACCGGCTTGCCGCCGCTGGGCATCAGCAGCGGCTCCGAGGGCGAGCGCCGGCGCAGCGCGTTCGTCAGGCGCGGCATGTCGATCATCACCAGCGGGCTCCGGCACCACGGGCAGTCCTCGCCCTTGCCGTCGGCCGGACCACCGCAGCTCAGGCAGCACAGCTGGCGCCGCTCCGCCTGCAGCGCGCCGCGCTCGGCGGGCAGCAGCGGCCGCACCAGGCCGCGCTCGGCCAGCATGCCGGCCTGGCTGTGCAGGTGGCCGCCGCAACCGCCGCACTCCAGCACCGGGAAGCGCCCGTAGCGCGTGAGATTGCGGACCTCCTTCAGCGCCTTCGCGCAGAGCGGGCAGGCCCGGCTGGGCGCGTGGGGCACGTCCGCCTGGCGCAGGCGGTGCAGGTCGCGCAGCAGCTGGATCCAGGCGGTCGGGGACAGGTGAACCGACTCGCGCGCGTCGAACCACACCAGTCCGCAAGGGCCGCAGTGGTCGATGTCGACCGTCGCCGGCGCGTGGTGGCCGGGCAGGCTCAGGTGTCGCATCGGGGCCCGGCACTGCGGGCAGTCGACCAGCGCGCCCTTGCGCAGTGGCAGGTCGGGGTCCATCGCCAACGGCGGCAGCGGCGGGGGCGCCTCCGGCACGGTGTCGGGGAAGTCGTCGCCCGGGCGGCGGCCTGGGGTGGTGGTCGGCAAGGACATGGCCGGGATTCTGGTCCATGCGCCGTTCGCCCCGATGGGGGGTTGCGCACGTCAGGCGCGTCATCGTGACGCGCGGCACGCGCCCTATAGTCCGGTTCTCGACGAGCGGCGGCGGTCAGCGCCGCCGCCCCGCGACGACAAGGAACGCCCATGGTCAAGAAGCAACAGAAGACGGCCGCCCCGAAGCCGGCGAAAGGCCGCCGCAAGGACGCCGCCTCCGCCTCGGCGAAGGCCGCGGACACGCCGTTCGCGGAGCAGGTCAAGGCGTCGGCGCAGCAGATCTGGTCGGCGGGGCTGGCCGCCTTCGCCAAGGCGCAGGACCAGGGCGGCGCGATGCTGGACAAGCTCTCCGGCGACGGCGCCAAGGCCCAGGACCCGATGCGCGGCGCCGGGGAGAAGCTCGACAGCGCCGCGCGCCGGATGAGCGACCTGGCCGGCGAGGTCGGCAGCCGCGCCGGTCAGCACTGGGACAAGCTGGAATCGATCTTCGAGGACCGCGTCGCGCGCGCGCTCGCCCGGCTGGGCATGCCGGCGGCGGAAGAGGTCGCCCGGCTGCAGGCCCGCGTCGAGGCGCTGGCCGCCGAGGTCGCGATGCTGCGCGCCCAGGCAGCGCCGGGCGCGAAGGCCAAACCGGCCAAACCGGCCAAATCGCGCAAGGCCGAATCCGCCAAGTCCGAATCCCCAAAAACCGAATCGCCCAAGACCAAGGCGCCCAAGACCCGGACGGTCCAGGCGGCCAAGGCGGCAAAGGCGGCCAAGCCTCGCGCACGCACCGCCTGACCCCTTGAAGCGGCGCGCGTGGCGTGCGAAACGTCACGAATCGTTTCGGCATCCCCAGCGCACAGGGGGATGGCAGGCGGCGGGCGGTCTCGAACAATTCGACACAAGCGCAGACCTCCTGCGCGCCCCTTGTCGAACTTCCGAGTCCCGCCGCCATGAAGCGTCTGATTGCAGCCTCCCTCCTCGCCGCTCCGCTGTTCGCGTTGGCCGCGCCCGTCAACCTGGTCAACAACGGCAGCTTCGAGTCGACCGTGATCGGCAATGGCAGCTATGCCATCGTCAACAGCGTCGTCGGCTGGACCGTCGGCCCGCACGGGCTGGAAATCCGCAACAACGTCGCCGGCTCGGCCTTCAACGGCAGCAACTTCACCGAGCTGGACACCACCACCAACAGCTGGATCAGCCAGACGCTGAACACGGTGGCCGGCGCCTCGTACACGCTGAGCTTCGCCTACACCAACCGCCCGGACAACCAGGGCGCGGTGAGCAACGGCCTGACCTGGCAGATCGGCGACCTGAGCGGCAAGGTCGGCAACAACACCGACACCACCTGGCAGACCTTCAGCACCACCTTCACCGGCACCGGCAGCCCGATGACGCTGCGCTTCGGCGCGACCGGTCGCAGCGACTCCTACGGCACCTCGCTGGACAACGTGGTGGTGTCGACGCTGAGCGCCGGCGGCAACGCCTCCGCCGTGCCGGAACCGCACAGCCTGGCGCTGATGCTGGCCGGACTGGGCGCGATGGGCTTCGTCGCCCGCCGCCGCAAGGGCGGCAAGGCCTGACACCAGGACAGGCGGGTCCTCGACGACTCGTTGGGAGCGCGACGTGGGGTAGAGACCGCGGACGCGCACGGAGACAGGGCACCCCACGGGGTGCCCTTTCTCTTGGGCGGCTCATCATGGGCGGCTCACCGCCTTCGATCCCATGGCGCCACCTCGCCGCCGAACCGGTCCGACAGGAACTCGATGAGCAGCCGCAGCGGCATGGGCTGGTGGCGGCGCGACAGATAGACGGCCTGGATGTCCAGCGGCTCCAGCGCGTACTCCGGCAGCACCTGCCTGAGCCTGTCCTGGGCCAGCTCGTCGCCCACGAAGAAGGTCGGCAGCATGGCGATGCCGGCGCCGGCCAGGGCCGCGGCATGGACCACCGCGGTTTCATTGGCCGAGATCGAGCCACGCGCCTCGACGATCGTCTCCTCGCCGTCGCGCGTCAGCCGGTACTCCGGCGCGAAGCCGGTGCTGTGCGTGATGCACCGATGCCGGCGCAGGTCGTCCGGGGCCCGGGGCGTGCCCGCGCGCTCGAGGTAGGCCGGCGAGGCGCAAAGGATCGAGTGGCAGCGCGCCAGGCGGCGCGCCACCAGGCCCGGGTCGATGCGATTGCTCAGCCGCACGGCCAGGTCGATGCGGTCCTCGACCAGATCGACGGTGCGGTCCACCATGACCAGATCGACCTCGACGCCGGGGTGCGAGGCCTGGAAGTCCACGACCGCGGCCGTCAGCTGCGCCATCGCAAACGACGGCGACGAGGTGAGTCGCAGCCGCCCTCGCGCCTCGGCACCGCCCTGGCCCGCTTGCGCCACGGCATCGTTCGCGAGCGCGAGCATTTCGCGGCAGGTCACCAGCGTGTGCTGTCCCTTGTCGGTCAAGGCCAGCCGCCGGGTGGTGCGATGCAGGAGCCGCGCGCCGAGCCAGTCCTCCAGGCCCTCCAGGTAGCGGCTCGCCATCGCGCGCGACATGCCCAGCGCATCCGCCGCGGCGCTGACGGTGCCCCGATCCACGATCTCCACGAAGACCCGCATCGCGGTCAGTCGGTCCATGATTTACTCGATTCAGTTGACAACCATTCAACTGGCACGAAGTTTATCGGCGGACCAGTAATCAATAAAGTGACGCCATGGACAGATCCCGATTTCCCACCCCGACCGTCGTTTACGTCATGGACGCCTATTGCGGCTGGTGCTGGGGTTTCTCGGAGCGCATGCGCGCGTTCGAGGCCGCCAATCGGCACCGCGTCGCCTTCACCGTCCTCAGCGGCGGGCTCTTCGTCGGCGCCCGTGCCACGGCCATCGCCAACTACCCGCACATCCCCGAGGCGAACGATCGCATCGCCCGCCTCACCGGCGCGGTGTTCGGCGAGCGCTATCGGGCCTTGCTCCAGGCGGGGACGATGGTCATGGACTCGCTCGACGCGGCGGCCGGCCTGGCCGCGCTGCGCGCGCTGGCGCCGGAACGCGCGGTGCATTGGGCGCATGAACTGCAGGCCGCCTTCTACGGCCAGGGCCTGAGCCTGTCCGAGCCGACCACCATCGCCGCCATCGCCAAGGCGAACGGCCTGGACGAGGCGCTCGTCCTGCGCCACCTGGCCGATGGTTCCGCCCGGGCCCTGGCGGCCGCGGACTTCGATCTGGCCCACCGACAGCTCGGCGCGAGTGCCTACCCAACGCTGCTGTTCCTGGAGGGCGACCGCGTCCATCAGCTCCCGGCCACCGGCACGGCGCTGCCGGTGCTGAACCGCAAGCTCGACGAGCTGCTCGGTCAGCGCGTTGCGACCTTGGCTGGCAAGTTGGCGCGGGTCTGAGGACGCCGCCGCGCCGGAGGCTGGGGCGGGCCCGCGGGTTTTACACGGGTTTTATTTCGTAACACCGACAACCATTTCGCCTCTTTCCACCCTCTACGCCAATTGGCTCGGAAGACGAAACTCCGTCCCGACGATGAACCCGCTGCCCAAAACGCGGCGGGCCCACCCCTTCCCCTCCCCTGTCAGATCGCCATGAAGTCACCGCTGTTGTCCTACCACGTGAATCGCCGGACCGTCCTTGCCGCACTCGCGACCTCGGGCGTGGCGGCCTGCGGCGGAGGCTCGGACGGGGCCGCGGGCAGCCCGGTCGTGGGCGGAGCAGGCGGGACGGGCACCGGCGCCACCGCCGGGGCCGGGGCCGGTGCTGGCAGCACTCCGGGCACCGGCACCGTCGCCACTCCAGGCGCGGGCAGCGTGCCGGCGACCGATCCCACCGCGGGACAGGGCGCCGGCGGCGCACCGATCACCGCCCCTTCCACCGGAGAGGGGACGGGCAGCCTGCCAGGCACGAGCCCCAACGCCGGACAGGGAACGGGCACCGCGCCCAGCACCGGCACTCCGGCCGAACCGGGGACGGGCGGCACCCCGGGCAACAGCACCCCGGGCTCGGGCAACAGCACCCCGGGCTCGGGCAGCGGCACCTCGGGCAACGGCAGCTCGGGCAGCGGCAACTCCGCCGGGCAGCCCGACAGCACGGCGCCAGCGACCGACGACACGACCGCGACGACCAGCGGCCAGAGTTTCAAGACTTTCGCTCCGACCGAGCCGGCCAGCACCGAGGCGATGTACACCGGCGCCGCGTTCGCCCACCCGGGCCTCCTGCACACCTCCGCCGACTTCTCCCGGATGACGGCCAACCTGGGCCGGTCGCCGTGGAGCGAAGGGTTCGCCCAGCTGCAGTCGTTCGTGTCGGGCATGTCCAGATGGAACGTCACCGCCACCAGCAGGGTGAGTCGCTACAGCTCGCCAAGTGCGGGCAGCTCCAACTTCGCCAACTTCGCGCGCGACATCGGACGCGCCTACGCTTGCGCGCTGTACTGGAAGGTCACCGGCACCACCGCCTACGCCGACAAGGCGATGGACTACATGAACGGGTGGTCCAGCACCTTGACCACCATCGCGGGCGACCACGACGTGGCGCTGCTCGCGCTCAACGCCTATCAGTTCGCCAACGTCGGCGAGATCATGCGCACCTATTCCGGCTGCACGCCCGCCAACCTGGCGGCCTTCCAGTCGATGATGACCATCTTCTCAGTCGAGGCGGTTGGAACCGACGGGAAGGGCGGCTGGCTGTACGGCTCGCGCGCGCCGCTGAGCAGCTACTCGAACTGGCAGCTGGCCAGCATCGCGGCGGCGATGGCCATCGGCGTGCTGAAGGACGACGTGGCCATGTTCAACGGCGCGCTCGAATACTTCCGCACCGGCGAGGGCAATGGCGGCGTCAAGCAGGCGGTCTATTACCTGCATCCCGGCCACCTCGGGCAGACGCAGGAAGCCGGCCGCGACCAGGGCCATGCCACCCTGTCCGCGGGCCTGATGACGGTGATCTGCGAGATGGCCTGGAACCAGGGCATCAACCTCTACGGCTTCGGCAACAACCGCGTGCTGGCGGGGTCCGAGTACATCGCGAAGGGCAACCTCGCCGTCGCCGGCAATTTCCCGTCAATGCCGTTTCGCGAATACCGGATCAAGGGCATCGACCACACGAGCTTCGCGACCGGCGCTCAAGGCATCCAGCGCAACCAGTGGGCGATCGTCCACAACCACTATGCCAACCGCAAGGGCGTGGCCGCGCCGTTCTGCAAGGCCTTCGTCGACACCCGCGTGGAGACCGCCAGCGACAACGACCTGCCGGGCTTCGGCACGCTGACCTACTCCCGCGATCCGTTCACCGCCGCGACCACGCCCACCGGCCTGATGCACTTCGTCAACGACGGCGAGGTGACGCTGTCCTGGTGGGGCGTTCCCAATGCGACGGCCTATGTCGTCAAGCGCAGCACCGCGCCCAACACCGGCTTCGTGGACGTGGCCACGATCAACAGCGGCAGCCTGCTGAGCTTCGTGGACAAGGGGCTCGCGGCGGGGACCTACTACTACGCCGTCACGGCGCGCGTCGGACTGGGCGAGACGGGCCCTTCCAACCGGGTGATGGCCGTCACCGCGACGCAGCTCGCGATGCGACTGCCGTTCTCCGAGAACGGCGGCAGCACCGCGGCGGACAGCAGCGGCAACGGCCTGGCCGGCAAGCTGGTGTCGGCGGGCTGGGGCGCCGGGCGCAATGGCGCGAGCGCGGTGGCGCTGACCGGCAGCGGCAGCTACGTCGCGCTGCCCAACGACCTCGGCGCCGAGCTGGGCGACTGCACCCTCTCCCTGTGGACCTTCTGGACCGGCGCGGGCAACACCCGCGAGTACCTGCTCAGCCTGGGCAACGGCGGCGACCAGTTCCTGGTGGTCTGCCCGAAATGGTCGGACGGGCGCACGCGCGTGCTGATCAGCACCTCGGGCCGCGATGGCGACGTCGAGCTCGGCACCGGGGCGCGGATGGCCTCCGGCCGATGGGTCCATGTCGCGGTGACGCTGTCCTCCAGCCTCATGACGCTGTACTACGACGGCGTGCAGCAGGCCCAGGTCAACTGCCCGTGGCAGCCTCGCCATTTCGGCCGGACCAACAAGAACTGGCTGGGCCGATGGGGCGACAACTCCTACTCGGGACGCATCGCCGATTTCCGGATCCATCACAACGCGATGAGCGCCAGCGAGGTCGCGGCCCTCTACGCAAGCACCTGAGAGCCCGGCGCCTCAGCCCAGGTAGCGCGTCTCCAGGTGGCGGCGGAAGTGCGCCGGCGCCAGCGCCTCGCCGCTGGCGCGTCGCACCAGCTCCGGCGTCTCCCAGCGGCTGCCCTGCGACCAGATGCGGTCCTTGAGCCAGTCGAAGACCGGCGCGAGCTCGCCGCGCGCGATCTCCTCGTCGAGCGTCGGCCGCTCGCGGCGCATCGTCGCGAACCACTGCGCCGCGTACATCGCGCCCAGCGTGTAGCAGGGGAAGTAGCCGAAGAGGCCGCAGCCCCAGTGCACGTCCTGCATGCAGCCGTCCTTGTAGTTGCCGCGCGTGTCCAGGCCCAGCAGCTCCTGCATCTTGCGGTCCCACAGCGCGGGAATGTCCTCGACCTCGATCTCGCCCTCGATCAGCGGGCGCTCGATCTCGTAGCGCAGGATCACGTGGGCCGGGTAGGTCACCTCATCGGCGTCGACGCGGATGTAGCCCGGCGCCACGCGCGTCATCAGCTTGTGCAGGTTGTCCGCGGCGAATCCGCGCTGATGGCCCAGGTGGCGCTCCACCAGCGGCTGCAGCAGGCCGGCGAAGCCGGGATGCGCGGCCAGCTGCATCTCGAAGGACAGGCTCTGGCTCTCGTGCAGGCCCATCGAGCGCGCCCGGGCCACCGGCAGCCCCAGCCACTCGCGCGGCAGGTTCTGCTCGTAGCGGCCGTGGCCGGTCTCGTGGATGGTGCCGGTCAGGCTTTGCAGGAAGCTGTCGTCGCGATAGCGCGTGGTCATGCGCACGTCCTCGGGCACGCCGCCACAGAACGGATGGGCGCTCTCGTCCAGCCGGCCGGCCTCGAAGTCGAAGCCCAGCAGCTTCATCGCGTCCAGTCCGAGCGCCCGCTGCGCGGCCGCCGGGAACGGCCCCTGCGGGTGAATGACGCTGTCGCGCGCCTGGCGGTCCATGACCTGCCCGATCAGCCCGGGCAGCCACTGGCGCAGGTCGCCGAAGACGCGGTCCACCTCCGCCGCGCGCATGCCGGGCTCGAACTGGTCGAGCAGCGCGTCGTAGCGGCTCAGGCCCGCGTCGTCGGCGAGGTATTGCGCCTCCTCCCGCGCGTAGCGCACCACGGGGCGCAGGTTCTCGACGTAGCCGGCCCAGTCGTTGGCCGGGCGTTGCTGGCGCCATTGATGCTCGCAGTGCGAGTTGGCCAGCGAGCGGGCCTCGACCAGCCGCTGCGGCACCGCGTTGGCCGAGCGCCAGACGCGGCGCATCTCGCGCAGCGAGGCGCGCTGGACATCGTCCAGCGGCTCCTGCGCCGCCTCGTCGAGCAGCTGCTTCAGCGCCGGGTCGGTGCCCAGCTGGTGCAGCAAGCCGTCCATCTCGGCCAGCGCCTCGGCGCGGGCCTGCGCGCCGCGCGACGGCATGAAGGCGGACTGGTCCCAGGACGCGATCGACTGCAGGTGGGACAGACGGTGGATGCGCTGGTGGCGCTGGCACAAGGCGTCATAGGCCGGGGTGCGGGGGGTGCTCATGGCGGGGTCTCCTGTCGGTGCCCCGCATTGTGCAAGCGTCGGCGTAGGGTCCCTCCAGTCACGCCCGAGCGGGCGCCGCGCCGCGCTCAGTCCAGCATCGCGACCCCCACCGAGGTCATCAGCAGGTAGCGCGCGAACTTGCCGATCGCCATGTAGCCGACGCAGGGCCAGAACGGCAGACGCAGCCAGCCCGCCAGCGCGCACAGCGGGTCGCCGACGATGGGCAGCCAGCTCATCAGGCAGGTCTTCGCGCCGAAGCGTCGCAGCCAGCCGAGCACCCGCTGGTCGCGCGGCGAGTGATGCACGGCCGCCTCGTAGGCGCGCTCCGCGCCGTAGCCCATCCACCAGGTGATCGCGCCGCCGAGGGTGTTGCCGACCGTGGCCACGAGGATCGCCGGCCAGAAGAGCTCCGGCTTCGCATGCACCAGCAGCAGCACCACCGGTTCCGATCCCATCGGCAGGAGCGTCGCCGACACCAGCGCCACGACGAACACCGCGCCCAGGCCCACCTGCGGGAGAGCCAGGGTCTCCAGCATCAGGTGAATCATGTGTTGCAGCCAAGCTTCCATGCGTGGGATTATCTGAAGACCATGTCCTTGCGCCGCCTTGCCGTCTCGTCGTTCGCGCTGATCGGCCTGGCCCTCGCGGGTCCGGGGCACGACGGCCGCCTGTCCCTGGCTGCGACCGCGCGGGCGCAGACCGCCCCGTCGTCCGCTTCCGCACAGGCAAGCGCGGCGCCCGGTCCGGCCAACCCGCTGCCTCCCATCCCGGGCTGTCCGCTGCTGGTGGCCTCGGGCAACCCGCAGTACCCGCCCTACCTGTGGCGCGACCCGGCCGACGAGCAGAAGCTGGTCGGCGCCAATGCCGACCTGATGCAGTGGCTCGCGGCCGAGATCGGCATCCCGGTCGAGACCCGCTATGTCGGCCCCTGGGGCCGGGTGCAGGAGGAGATGCGCGCCGGCCGCATCGACCTGATCGCGGGCGCCTTCTTCACGCTGCCGCGCACCGAGTACATGGACTACTTCCACCCGGCCTTCCGCGAGACGCGCAGCGTGATCTGGACCCGCAGCGCCGCACCGGTCGCGTACAAGCGCTGGAGCGACCTCGCGCCCAAGCTGGGCGTCACGGTGATCAACAACAGCTTCGGCGTCGAGTTCGACAACTACGCGCGCCAGTCGCTCAAGATCAGCCAGGTCGCCAGCATCGAGCAGGCGATCCAGATGCTGCAGCGCGGCCGCGCCGACTACCTGATCTACGAGGACACGCCGGCCGAGGCCTATGTCGCGCGCAACGGCGGGCCGGCGATCCAGCCGCTGCTGCCGGCGATCGCGCGCGAGGGCCTGTACCTGACGCTGGCCCACCGCTCGCGTTGCAACACCCCCGAGCTGCGCGGCCGCCTCGTCCGTGCGGTCTACAAGCTGTCGCAGGAACGGGTGATGAACCGGCTGGTCGAGCAGGGCTTCGTGCTCTGGCGCAAGCAGCCGTCCCCCTGACGGCCCCACCCGCCGGAGGGATCGGGAGGGGAAGCCGGAGCGGTATACTTCTGCCTCTTTTTTGTGCAGCCTCCGCACCGCTCCCGATGTCCACGCCGCTGCCCGGCACGCTCACGCTGGGTTCCTTCGTCCTGCCGAACCGTCTGTTCGTCGCCCCGATGGCGGGCGTGACCGACCGGCCCTTCCGCGTCCTGTGCAAGAAGCTGGGCGCGGGCTACGCGGTCAGCGAGATGGTGACCTCGCGCAAGGACCTGTGGAACAGCCTGAAGACCTCGCGCCGCGCCAACCATGAGGGCGAGCCGGCGCCGATCTCGGTGCAGATCGCCGGCACCGACGCGGCCATGATGGCCGAGGCCGCCGCCTACAACATCGACCGCGGCGCGCAGATCATCGACATCAACATGGGCTGCCCCGCCAAGAAGGTCTGCAACAAGTGGGCGGGCTCGGCGCTGATGCAGGACGAGGCGCTGGCGCTGCAGATCGTGGAGGCCGTGGTCGCCGCCTGCGCACCGCGCGGCGTGCCGGTGACGCTGAAGATGCGCACCGGCTGGTGCCAGGCCGAGAGGAACGCGGTGGCGCTGGCCCGGGCGGCGGAGTCCGCCGGCATCGCGATGGTGACCGTGCACGGCCGCACCCGCGAGCAGGGCTATACCGGCCACGCCGAATACGACACCATCGCCGCGGTCAAGGCCGCGCTGCGCATCCCGGTCGTCGCCAACGGCGACATCGACACCCCGCGCAAGGCCCGCGAAGTGCTGGCCGCCACCGGCGCCGACGCGATCATGGTCGGCCGCGCGGCGCAGGGGCGGCCCTGGATCTTCGCGGAGATCGCGCACTTCCTGGCCACCGGCGAGGAACTGCCCGCGCCCCGCGTCGCCGACGCCAAGCGCTGGCTGGTCGAGCACCTGCACGACCACTACGCGCTGTACGGCGAGCTCACCGGCATGCGCAGCGCGCGCAAGCACATCGGCTGGGCGGTGCGGGCGCTGCCCGGCGGCGAAGACTTCCGGCGCCGCATGAACGCGCTCGAGACCTGCGACGACCAGGTCCGCGCGCTCACCGACTGGCTCGATGCGCTGGCGGACCACCACGAGCGCCTGCCCTACGTGCCGACGGCCGACGACGCCGCGAACGACGGACAACACCAAGACGAAGACCAAGAAAGAAGGCTCACGGCATGACGCCCAAACCGATCGACTCCTGCATCCGCGAAAACCTGGAGGCCTACTTCCGCGACCTCGGCGGCGAGGCGCCGCACTCGATGCACGAGATGCTGATCCGGCTCGTCGAGAAACCGCTGCTGGAGGTCGTCATGCAGCACAGCGACGGCAACCAGAGCAAGGCCGCCGAATGGCTGGGCATCAACCGCAACACCCTGCGCCGCAAGCTCGTCGAGCACAAGTTGATCTAAGACCACCCCTACCGGCTTCCGCCGGCCCCTCAGGGGCGAACGCGGGAGCCCGGCAAAGCCGGATCTCCGCGTTCCGCTTGGTCACACCCGAATCCCCCCGCATCGAAGGAATGTTCATGGCCCAACTCACCGCCCTGATCTCGGTCTCCGACAAGACCGGCATCGTCGAATTCGCCCAGGCGCTGCATGCGCTGAACGTGCGCCTGCTGTCCACCGGCGGCACCGCCAAGCTGCTGGCCGACGCCGGCCTGCCGGTGACCGAGGTCGCCCAGCACACCGGCTTCCCCGAGATGCTGGACGGCCGCGTCAAGACGCTGCATCCGAAGATCCACGGCGGCCTGCTGGCGCGCCGCGACCTGCCCGAGCACGTCGCCGCGATCCAGCAGCACGGCATCGACACCATCGACATCCTGGCGGTGAATCTCTATCCCTTCGAGTCCACCGTCGCCAAGCCCGGCTGCACGCTGGAGGACGCGATCGAGAACATCGACATCGGCGGCCCAGCCATGGTCCGCAGCGCGGCCAAGAACTGGAAGGACGTGACGGTGCTGACCGACGCGTCGCAGTACGCGCAGGTGCTCGAGGAACTCAAGGCCCACGGCAAGACCAGCGACAAGACGCGCTTCGCGGCCTCGGTCGCGGCGTTCAACCGCATCGCGCAGTACGACGCGGCCATCAGCAACTACCTGAGCGCGCGCCTGGACGACGGCTCGCTGGCCGAGTACCCGGCGCAGATGAACAGCAGCTTCGTGAAGGTGCAGGACCTGCGCTATGGCGAGAACTCGCACCAGACCGCCGCCCTCTACCGCGACCTGCATCCGGCGCCCGGCTCGCTGGTGACCGGCAAGCAGCTGCAGGGCAAGGAGCTCAGCTACAACAACATCGCCGACGCGGATGCCGCCTGGGAATGCGTGAAGAGCTTCGACACGCCGGCCTGCGTGATCGTCAAGCACGCGAATCCCTGCGGCGTGGCCGTCGCGGCGAGCGCCGCCGATGCCTACGCGAAGGCCTTCAAGACCGATCCGACCAGCGCCTTCGGCGGCATCATCGCGTTCAACCGCGAGGTGGACCGCGCCGCGGCCGAGCTGGTGTCCAAGCAGTTCGTCGAGGTGCTGATGGCGCCGTCCTTCAGCGCCGAGGCGCGCGAGATCTTCAAGGGCAAGGTCAACGTGCGCCTGCTCGAGATCGCGCTGCCGCCGGGCGGCGCGCGCCCCTGGGACCAGGGCCGCAACGCGCAGGACGTCAAGCGCGTCGGTTCGGGCCTGCTGGTGCAGACCGCCGACAACCACTTCCTGTCCAAGGCCGACCTGAAGGTCGTCACCACGCTGCAGCCGACGGCGCAGCAGCTCGATGACCTGATGTTCGCGTGGACTGTCGCGCAGTACGTCAAGAGCAACGCGATCGTGTTCTGCGGCAATGGCATGACGCTGGGCGTGGGCGCGGGCCAGATGAGCCGCATCGACTCGGCGCGCATCGCGTCGATCAAGGCGGAGAACGCCGGCCTGGCGCTGGCCGGCTCGGCGGTGGCCAGCGATGCGTTCTTCCCGTTCCGCGACGGCCTGGACGTGCTGGCCGACGCGGGCGCCTCCTGCGTGATCCAGCCGGGCGGCTCGATGCGCGACGACGAAGTCATCGCCGCGGCCAACGAGCGCGGCATCGCGATGGTCTTCACCGGCGTACGCCACTTCCGCCATTGAGCGCCTGCGCCTGCGCCGGGGGCCGGGTCTTGCCCGCCCCGCGCGCGCTCCGCTCCGCTTCAGGCCCGGCCCTCGCGCCGGGCCTTTTGCTTGGCGCGTCGCCGTTACCGGTGCCCTCGCTGGCGGCGCATCCCTGACACATCTCTGCCGTTAAGACCGCATCAATGCATGTACGTTCTGCAGAGCGGACCCACTCTGATTGGGGATACGGGGCCTAGGCACCCACTCATTTGCGTCGCGAGCCTGCAACTCCATATGCACTTTTTTACCGCAGCGTGACCTCTTGCATTGACCGGCCAAGTGCGGCGTTGATACCTTTCGCCCCGCATCGCCGAGATGCGATTTTTCTTTAGAGAGAAGTATTCGAATGACCAAGATTTCCGCCATCGTCGTCGCCGCCCTGCTGGCCGCCGGCGCCGCTCAAGCACAGACCCAGACCCAAGCCCCGCTGTACGGCGAACTGGGCTACACCTTCGTCAAGGTGAAGGCTGACGGCGGCCTGTCGGCCAAGCCGGGCGCCATCCGCGGCATCGTCGGCTACGACGTGCACCCGAACGTCGCCATCGAAGGCATGCTGGCCTTCGGCGTGTCGGACGACACCGTCGGCGGCGCCAAGATCAAGATCCCGCACAGCTACGGCCTGTTCGTGACCCCGAAGTACGCCTTCGACCAGTTCGAAGTCTTCGGCCGCCTGGGCTACGCCCACAGCAAGATCAAGGCTTCTGACGAAGACGGCTCCATCTCCGACAGCGGCGGCAGCTTTGCCTACGGCCTGGGCGCGAAGTACAACTTCGACAAGTCGATCTACGGCGCTGTCGACTACATGCGCTATTACAAGAAGGACGGCATCAAGGCCGACGGCTTCACGCTGAGCGTGGGCTACCGTTTCTGATCGTCGCGATCGCCTCGCGCGATCCGACCGGGCCTTCATCGGCCCGAATTGAAAGCCCGGCTCCGGCCGGGCTTTTTCTTTTTTGCACGCCGGCACGCACCGGATCCGCCGCGGCTAGTCGCGCCCCTCTAGTCCAGGGTCGACGCGCTTGGCCCGCCACGCGAATGCGCATAGCCTTCGGCTCATTCCAAGCATCCCGCGGAGACACGCGATGGACCAAGCCCTGCACGAGCGCCTGCACCTGATCCTGGAGCAGCAGCGCGCGGCCTTCGACCGCGAACGCCTGCCCTCGCTCGCGCAGCGTCGCGACCGGCTGGAGCGGCTGCGGCGCATGACCGCCACGCATGCGCAGGACCTGGCCGAGGCGATGTCCCGGGACTTCGGCCACCGCTCGCGGCACGAGAGCCTGCTGGCCGACCTCTTCACCGTCGAGTCCGGCGCGCGCCACGCGATCCGGCACCTCAAGCGCTGGATGGCCGTGCGTCGCGCGCCGACCGCGCTGCACTTCCTGCCCGCGTCCAACCGCCTGATGCCGCAGCCGCTCGGCGTGGTGGGCATCGTCGCGCCCTGGAACTATCCGTACTACCTGGCGATGGCGCCGGCGCTCGCCGCGCTGGCCGCGGGCAACCGCGTGATGATCAAGCCCTCGGAGCTGACGCCGGCGACCTCCGAGCTGATGGCGCGGCTCGTCGCCCAGCACTTCGCGCCCGACGAGATGACCGTCGTCACCGGCGACGCCGAGGTCGGCAAGGCCTTCACCCACCTGCCCTTCGACCACCTCTTCTTCACCGGCTCGACGCCGGTGGGCCGGCTGGTGGCGCAGGCCGCGGCGCAGCGCCTGACGCCGGTGACGCTGGAGCTGGGCGGCAAGTCGCCCGCGATCGTCGACCGCAGCGCCGATCTCGCGCTGGCGGCCGAGCGGATCGCCTTCGGCAAGCTGCTCAACGCCGGCCAGACCTGCGTCGCGCCGGACTACGTGCTGGCGCCCAAGGAGCTGGTGCAGCCGCTGGCCGACGCGATCGTGGCGGCGGTGCGGCGCTTGTATCCGCGCATCGACGGCAACCCCGACTACACCGCCATCGTCAGCCCGCGCCACCATGCGCGGCTGCGCGGCCTGCTGGACGACGCCCGCGCCCGCGGCGCGACGCTGCGTCCGACGCACGACGAGGCACCGGCCGATCGCCGCCTCGTGCCCACGCTGTTGCTGGGCACGACGCCCGACATGACGGTGATGCGCGAGGAGATCTTCGGCCCGCTGCTGCCCATCGTGCCCTACGGTCACGTGTCCGAGGCGATCGCGCAGGTCAACGCCGGCGACCGCCCGCTGGCGCTCTACTGGTTCGGCGAGGACCGGGCCGCGCGCGAGGACGTGCTGGCCCGCACCGTGGCCGGCGGCGTCACCGTCAACGACTGCATCTGGCACCTGGGCCAGGAGGAGCAGCCCTTCGGCGGCGTCGGCGCCAGCGGCATGGGCGCATACCACGGCGTGTGGGGCTTCAACACCTTCAGCAAGCTCAAGCCGGTCTTCCTGCAGGCGCGCTTCGCCGGCACCCGGCTGTTCCATCCGCCCTATGGCCGGACCTTCGACCGCCTGCTCGGCCTGCTGAAGAAGATCGCATGAGCGCCGCGGACCACGTCGACGCCGACATCGTGATCGTCGGCGGCGGCTCCGCGGGCGCGGTGCTGGCCAGCCGGCTCAGCGAGGACCCGGCCTGCCGCGTGCTGCTGCTGGAAGCCGGCGGCCGCGGCGACGGCTGGATCACACGGACGCCCTTCGCCGGCGTGCTGCAGGTCGCGGCCAGGCTCAACAACTGGGGCTTCGAGACCGTGCCGCAGGCCGGCCTGAACGGGCGGCGCGGCTACCAGCCGCGCGGCAAGGCGCTGGGCGGCTCCTCGGCGATCAATGCGATGGTCTACACGCGCGGACACCGCAGCGACTACGACGCCTGGGCGGCGGCGGGCAATCCGGGCTGGGGCTACGACGAGCTGCTGCCGTACTTCGTGAAGGCCGAGCGCAACGCGCGTTTCGGCGCGCCGTGGCACGGGCAGGACGGCCCGCTGCGCGTCGGCGACCTGCGCACCGACAGCCCGGTGCACGCGGCCTGGCTAGCCGCCGCGCGTGAATGCGGCCATCCGGTGCGCGAGGACTTCAACGGCGAGGACATGGCGGGACTGGGCGTCTACCAGGTCACGCAACACGAGGGCGAGCGCTGGAGCGTCGCCCGCGGCTACCTGCACCCGATCCTCGGCCAGCGGCCCAACCTGCGCGTGGAGACCGGCGCACGCGCGCTGAAGCTGGTGCTGGAAGGCCGGCGCGCGATCGGCGTGGAGGTGCTGCAAGGCGGCCAGCGTCGGACGCTGCGCGCGGCGCGCGAGGTGCTCGTCTGCGCGGGGGCGCTGCAGTCGCCGCAGCTGCTGATGTGCTCGGGCATCGGCGACGGCGCCGCGCTGCAGGCGCTGGGCCTGCCGGTGGCGCACCCCCTGCCGGGCGTCGGTCGCAACCTGCACGACCACCCGGACTTCGTCTTCGGCTACGCCTCGGACCGGCTCGAACTGGCCGGGCTGTCGCTGCGCGGCGGCTGGTCCTTCCTCCAGCAGGCCCGGCGTTACCGCCGCGAGCGGCGCGGCCTCGTCACCAGCAACTTCGCCGAATGCGGCGGGTTCCTCTCGACGCGCCCCGGCCTGCCGGCACCCAACGTGCAGTTGCACCTGGTGGTGGCGCTGGTGGAGGACCATGCACGGCGGCTGCACCTGGGCCATGGGATGTCCTGCCACGTGTGCCTGCTGCGTCCGCGCAGTCGCGGCGCCTTGACACTGGCGAGCGCCGACCCGCTGGCCGCGCCGCGCATCGATCCGGCCTTCCTCGACCACCCCGAGGACGTGCGCGAGCTGATCGAGGGCTACAAGCTGACGCGCGACCTGATGCGCGCGCCGGCGATGCGGGCGCTGTGGCGGCGCGAGCTGTGGAGCGCCAGCCTCGGCGGCAACGGCAACGGCAACGGCGCTGTCGACGACGGCGACCAGGCGATCGAAGCGCTGCTGCGCGCGCGCGTCGACACCGTCTATCACCCGGTGGGCACCTGCCGCATGGGCCGGGACGCGCTGGCGGTGGTGGACGAGCGGCTGCGGGTGCGCGGCGTGGACGGGCTGCGCGTGGTGGACGCGTCGATCATGCCCAGCGTCGTCAGCGGCAACACCAACGCGCCGGTGGTGGCGATCGCCGAGAAGGCGGCCGCGATGATCCAGCGGGGATAATCGCGCCCCATGGTCCTTGCCGAAATCACCGGCCTGTTCCTGTCCTGGCTGGCGCGCCTGATCACCGGCGCCCAGGGACACTGGAAAGGCTGCCCGCCGACGTCGGAACAACGCATCTACTTCGCCAACCATCAGAGCCATTTCGACTGGGTGCTGATCTGGGCGTCGCTGCCCGGCGAACTGCGCGCGCGCACCCGCCCGATCGCCGCGCGCGACTACTGGACGAGCTCCGCGCTCAAGACCTGGCTCACCACCGCCGTGTTCAACGCCGTCTACGTCAGCCGCACCCGCGCCACGCCGGACGAGGATCCGCTCGAGCCGCTGGTGGACGCGCTGCAGGGCGGCGACTCGCTGGTCATCTTCCCGGAGGGCACGCGCTCCAACAAGGGCGCGCCGCAGGCCTTCAAGGCCGGTCTCTACCACCTGTCCGAGCAGTTCCCCGAGGTGCAGCTGATCCCGACCTGGATCGACAACGTCCAGCGCGTCATGCCCAAGGGCGAGGTCGTGCCGGTGCCCATCCTCTGCACCGTCACCTTCGGCGCGCCGATCCGCATCGAGCCCGGCGAGGACACGCGCGCGTTCCTGGAACGCGCCCGCGCCGCCGTGATGGCGCTGCGTCCGGGAGGGTGGAAGGAATGAGGTGGCTCAAGTCATTGAACACCGGCGAGCAGGTCGCCTTCCTGTT
This sequence comes from Roseateles sp. 22389, assembly GCF_052044995.1. Classification (NCBI taxonomy): domain Bacteria; kingdom Pseudomonadati; phylum Pseudomonadota; class Betaproteobacteria; order Burkholderiales; family Sphaerotilaceae; genus Roseateles; species Roseateles sp. 22389. The sequence goes on along the minus strand of NZ_JBQEOF010000007.1, from coordinate 47,897 downwards.
CGTCGTGCTGTTCGGCGCGCTGCTGCTGGTGAGCATCGGCTCGGTGCTGTGGTCGCTGCGCGAGCGGCCCGAGCAGGAGCAGGAAGCCTGGCAGGCGCGCTGGGCGCGGTTCCGGCATGAACTCAACATGGTGTGGGTCGGCGCCTGCCTGTTCTGGGCCGCCTGGGTTTCGGGACCGGTCGGGGCGACGCTGCTGTTCGGCGTGTTCTCCTTCCTCGCCTTCCGCGAGTTCATCACCCTGCTGCACACCCGCCGCGCCGACCACCGCGGGCTGATCATGGCCTTCTTCGTGATCCTGCCGCTGCAGTACGTGCTGGTGGGCACGCGCCACTTCGACCTGTTCTCGGTGCTGATCCCGGTCTACGGCTTCCTGGCGATCCCGGTGGCCAGCGCGCTGGCGGACGATCCCGGCCGCTTCCTCGAGCGCAACGCCAAGATCCAGTGGGGCATCATGGTCTGCGTCTACGGGCTGTCGCACGCGCCGGCGCTGCTGCTGCTGGACATCCCCAAGTACCAGGGGCGCGGCGCCTTCCTGCTGTTCTTCCTGGTGGCGGTGGTGGCCTGCGGGCAGATCGCCCAGGCGGTCGCGACCAGCCGCTTCCGCGCGCGGCCGGTGGCGCGCCGCATCAGCCGCTCGTTCACGATGAAGGCCTGGTGGATCGGCGCGTTCGCGGCCGCCGTCGCCGGCGCGCTGCTCTACTGGATCACGCCCTTCAAGGCCGGCCAGGCCGCGATCGCGGCCTTCATCGCGGCCGGGTGCGGCAGCTTCGGCGTCTTCGTGATGCAGGCGCTCAAGCGCGACGCCGGCATCCATGCCTGGGGCAACCGCAGCGCGATCACCGGCGCGGTGGGGCTGCTGGACCGCATCGCGGTCATGTGCTTCGCGGCGCCGGTGTTCTTCCATTCGGTGCGGTGGTACTTCCGCGCCGCGACCTGAGGAGATCCGCCATGCGCATCCTGGGCATCGACCCCGGCCTGCAGACGACCGGCTTCGGCGTGATCGACGCGGACGGGCCGCGCCTGGCCTACGTGGCCAGCGGCACGATCAAGACCAACGCGCTGCCGACCGGCGACCTGCCCGGCCGGCTCAAGATCCTCTACGACGGCATCCGCGAGGTGGTGTCGCGCTACCAGCCGACCTGCGCGGCGGTGGAGATCATCTTCGTCAACGTCAACCCGCAGTCGACGCTGCTGCTGGGCCAGGCGCGCGGCGCGGCGCTGACGGCGCTGGTGTCCTGCGACCTGCATGTGTCGGAGTACACCGCGGTGCAGATGAAGAAGGCCATCACCGGTCACGGCGGCGCGGCCAAGGCGCAGGTGCAGGCGATGGTGGCGCGGCTGCTGGCGCTGCCCGGCGAGCCGGGCAAGGACGCGGCCGACGCGCTGGGCATCGCGATCATGGACGCGCATGCGCGGGTGTCCTTCGACGCGATGAGCCGTCAGACCACGCTGCAGCGGCGCCAGCACGCTCAGTTCAAGGGCTCGCGCACCTACTGACGCCGACGGCGGGCGCTTCAGGGCTCGTCGTGCCAGTAGTCGAGGTCGCCCTCGCCGACCTTGCGCAGCGCCTCGAACGGGCGGTCGCCGCCGATGCCGGCCTCGGCCATGAATTTGTTGGAGTCGGGATAGACGCAGATCTCGGGCTGCTCCATCGTGCTGATGGACAGGTATTTGATCGGCGCGTCCGAGGTGTTGATGATGTGGTGCGGGTACTCGGGACCGGCGGGGATGAAGATCACGTCGCCGGCCTTGATCGGCAGCCGCTCGCCGGCCACGCGCAGCGTGCCGGAGCCTTCCAGCACGATGAACATCTCCTCCTGCGCGTGATGCAGGTGGTAGGGGCAGGTGGTCTTGCCCGGCTCGACGATGTCATAGGACGCGCCGAGTTTCCTCGCGGCGGTGCCGCGCGCCAGCCGCGCGAAGCGCGACTCGTACAGCGGCTCCCGCTTGAACGCGGTCAGCTCGACTTCATGGAAATTGCGGATCAGTTGGGCGGCGAGCGCCTGGGCGCGATCGTTCATGCGGGGGTCTCCTTGCGCGACGACGGGGCGGGCTGACTTGAACCCGGGATCGCAGGCTAGCGTGTCCCCCCGTCGTCGGCAAACCCAAGTCAATGACGCCAGCGCGAGGGATTCTTAGCATGTGGCTCTTCCTCCACTGACCGCAGGAGTTCACTCATGCATTCGATCCAACTGACGGTGGCGTACGATCCGCGAATGAAACGCCCGCTGCAGATCCAAGCTGACTGGGATCCCGAGGCCTCGGTCTGGGTCGCCACGTCGGAGGACGTGCCTGGGTTGGCCACCGAGGCGGAGACGCTCGAGGCGCTCGAGGCGAAGCTGAAAGTCCTCGTGCCCGAGTTGCTGGAAGCGAACGGCCATCTTCCCGACGGTCCGGAGCTGTCGATGGAAGTGCTGGCGCGGCGCGTCAGCAGCACCTCGATCCACCTGCGCTGAGTCCCATGGGCGCCAGCTTCACGCCGGAGCTGGTCCGGATGCTCCGCGCCGCAGGTTGCTGTTTCGAGCGCCGCGGCAAGGGCGATCACGACATCTGGTTTTCCCCGCTGAGCCGTCTCCGCTTCCCGGTGGATCACCAGATCAAGTCGAGGCACCTTGCCAACGCGGTCCTGCGCCAGGCCGGCCTGGCCAAGCACTTCTGAGACAGCCTCGCGGGCGTCGCGCCCGGTGCGGATCGCAATGGCCTCCCGCCACCATGGCGATCCCTCGCAGGGAGGACGAAAGTCAGTTGGAATAACCGGCCTTCCTGCCGTGTTCATGCAATACCCCCAACTGATCCCAACCCAGGAGATCCCGCATGACGAAGACCCTCAAGCTCACCGCCGCCGCGCTGCTGATGGCCGCCGCCGGCCTCGCCACCGCGCAGACCGCTCCCGCGATGGCCAAGGACGGCGCGCTGGTCGGCGCCAACGACATGACGCTCTACACCTTCGACAAGGACGCCGCCGGCTCCGGCAAGAGCGTCTGCAACGGGCCCTGCGCCACCAACTGGCCGCCGCTGATGGCTCGCGCCGAGGACAAGGCCAGCGGCGACTGGTCCATCATCACGCGCGACGACGGCTCCAAGCAGTGGGCCTACAAGGGCAAGCCGCTGTACTTCTGGGTCAAGGACGCCAAGCCCGGCGACCGCAGCGGCGACGGCATCAACCAGGTCTGGCACACGGCGAAGCCATAAACCGCTCCCCTGTTTCCGCGACCGCAGGCCGTCCGTCCGATGCCCCTCGTCCTCGACGAAGCCTTGCCGCTGCTGCCGCGCCTGCGCCGCCACGCGCGGCTGCTGTGCGGCGACGCGGCGCGGGCGGACGACCTGCTCCAGGACACGCTCGAACGCGCGGCCCGCAAGGGCGCGCTGTTCCATGCCGAGCCCGGCCCCACGCGCCTGGATGCGATGCGCAACTGGCTGCTGACACTGATGCATCGCCTCTACCTGAACCAGCGCCGCGATGCCCGCGAGGCCCTGCACGACTCGCTGGACGACGAGGACACGCCGCAGCCGCTGGTCCATGAACCGCAGCAGCAGGTGGCCCTGCGCCTGGACCTCGAGCGGGCGCTGGCCGCGCTGCCCGCCGCCTCGCGCGAGATCCTGCTGCTGGTCTGCGTCGAGGAGCTCAGCTACCAGGCCGCCGCCCAGGTGCTGGAGGTGCCGGTAGGCACGGTGATGTCGCGGTTGTCCCGCGCGCGGGAGCGGCTGCGGCAGTCGATGGACGGCGTCGCGCCGGCCCGCCCCCCGCTGCGGGTGGTGAAATGAGCGCCCCGCCATGACGCACGACGACCACGAACTCGACGACGCCACGCTCCACGCCTACGTGGACGGGCAACTCGAGCCCTCCCACGCCGCCGAAGTCGCCGACCGGCTGCTGCGCCAGCCGCGCGCCGCACAGCGGGTACTGGCCTGGCGCGAGCAACGCGAAGCCCTGCAGGCGCTGCATCGGGACTGGCTCGACGAACCGGTGCCCTCGCGCCTGAGCGCCGCGCTGCACCCGCCGGCCGCGGCCGCCGTCGTCGCCCCGCCGTCCCCCTGGCCGCGCGCCTGGGCCGCCGCGCTGCTGGTGGCGCTGGGCCTGGGCGCGGGTGCCGCGGGCGGCTGGGGCGGTCACGGCTGGTGGCAGGGCAAGCAGCAGGCCGCCGCGCAGGCCGCCGCCCAAGCCGCCGCGCGTGCGGCGGGCCGCGATCCAACCGTCCCCGAATACGTCCGCGACGCCGCCATCGCCCACGCCGTCTACCAGCCGGAAAAGCGCCACCCCGTCGAGGTCGGTGCCGACCAGGCGGACCACCTCGTCCAATGGCTGAGCAAGCGCCTGGGCGCGCAGTTGTACACCCCGGTGCTGCGCGATTACGGCTGGAAGCTGGTCGGCGGCCGCCTGCTGCCCGCGAGCGACGACCCCTCCGTCGGCGGCGCGCTAGCCCGCGCGCAGTTCATGTACGAGAACGACGCCGGCGAGCGCTTCACGCTGTACGTCAGCACCGGCGCGGCATCACCGGAAGCCCCGGTCGCCTTCCGCCTGACGCAGCGCACCGAGGGCGGCAGCACGACGCGCAGCCTGTACTGGATCGACGGCAAGCTGGCCTACGCGCTCAGCGGCAACTTCGACGAGAGACGCCTGCGCGTGCTCGCCGACCTGGTCCATGCCCGCATGGGCATGATTGCCCGCGCGGCCTCATCGCCCTGACCTTTCGACATGAAAAGTCCGGCGGGCACAATGCGCCGCCATGTCGCTCACACGCCTGATCGCCGGCCACATCCGCGGCCATTGGCGGCCCTATGCCGCCAGCGCGCTGATGCTCAGCACCATCGCCGTCCTGACGGTCTGGATCCCGCGTCAGGTCGGCCATGTCGTGGACGCGCTGGTCGCGCACCGCCTCGCTGGCTGGGATCTGATCGCCCAGTTGAGCCTGCTGGTGCTCGCCGGCCTGGCGATCTACCTGCTGCGCGTGGGCTGGCGCCTGGCGCTGTTCCGCACCGCCTATGAACTCGGCCGGCAGCTGCGCACCCGCCTCTACGCCCAACTGACGCGCCAGGGTCCGGCCTTCTTCCACGCCCAGCGCACCGGCGATCTGATGGCGCTCGCCACCAACGACGTCGACGCCATCGAGATGGCCGCCGGCGAGGCGCTGCTCGCCGCCTTCGACGGCTCGCTGACGCTGATCCTGGTGCTCGGGATGATGACGATCGGCGTCGACTGGCGCCTGGGCCTCGCCGCGCTAGTGCCCTTCCCCTTCATGGCCTATGCGTTCTGGCGCATCTCGACGCAGGTCCATGTCGCCTGGTCCGATTCGCTGACGCGCTTCTCCGCGCTGAACCAGCAGGTGCAGGACAGCCTCGCCGGCGTGCGCACCGTGCGGGCGCTGGGCCTCGTGCGGCGCAGCCGCGCGCAGTTCGGCGAGCTCGCGCGCGACGCCGGCGCGGCCGCCTACCAGGCGCAGCGCTGGGAGGCGATGTTCGAACCCGCCGTCGGCCTGTCGCTGGGCGCGGCCACGGTGATCGCGCTGGGCGTGGGCGCGTGGCTGGTCGGCACAAACCTGATCACCATCGGCCAGCTGACCGCCTTCACGATGTACCTGGGCCAGTTGATCTGGCCGATGTTCGCGGCGGGCTGGGTACTGTCGCTGCTGGAGCGCGGCCGTGCCGCCTGGTCGCGGCTGCAACCGGTGCTCGACGCACCGGCCGGCCTCGTCGACACCGGCACGCGCGAGCTGCCCGCGCAGGCGGACATCGCCTGGGACCGCGTGTCCTTCCGCTATCCCGGCATGGCGCAGCCGGCGCTCGAGGACATCACGCTGACGCTGCCGCCGGGCCGCACGCTGGGCATCGTCGGCGCGACGGGCGCGGGCAAGTCGACGTTGCTGCGGCTGCTGCTCCGCCAGTACGAACCCGATGCCGGCGCGGTGCGCCTGGGCGGCGTGCCCGCGCCGGAGATCCGGCTCGACGCACTGCGGCGCGGGCTGGCCTGGGTGCCGCAGGAGCCCTTCCTGTTCTCGGCCTCGGTGGCGGACAACATCGGGCTCGCGCGCCCGGACGCGACGCGCGAGCAGATCCTGGCGGTGGCCGAGCTGGCCGCCGTCCATGACGACATCGCGCGCCTGCCGCAGGGCTACGACACGCTGGTCGGCGAGCGCGGCGTGACGCTGTCCGGCGGCCAGCGCCAGCGCGTCGCGATCGCGCGGGCGCTGCTGGCGCAGGCGCCGGTGCTGCTGCTGGACGACGCGCTGTCGGCCGTGGACAGCGGCACCGAGACGCAGATCCTGGACCACTGGCGCGAGTTGCGGGAGCGCCATCCGGAGCGCAGCCTGGCGATCGTCAGCCACCGGCTCTCGGCGGTGATGGAGGCCGACGAGATCGTCGTGCTGAAGCAGGGCCGGATCGTCGAGCGCGGCCGGCATGAGGACCTCATCGCCCTGGGCGGCTGGTACGCCGGCCAATGGCGTTATCAACAACTGGAGGCCAGCCTTGACGCCGCCTGAGACCGCGTCCGGCACGGACAGCAAGACGCAGCCCGACCGCCACTCGCCGCGCGAGGCGCTGGCGCTGCTCGCGCAGGCCGCCGCACCGGAGCGCCGCGGCCTGGCCAAGGGCCTGGGCTGGCTGGTCGTGGCGGCCGCGCTCGAGGCCATCGGGCCCATCCTCGGCAAGCACTTCATCGACGCCCACGTGCTGCCGCGCGATTTCTCGCTCGGCCCGATGGCGCTGCTGCTGGGCGCGATGCTGCTGGCCGGCTGGGCCGCGAGTCTGCTGCGCTACGCGCAGCTGCGGCGCATGGCGGCGGTCGCGCAGCGCTCGGTGCTGCGCCTGCGCGAGCAGGTCTACGCCCATGTGCTGGCGCAGCCGATGGCCTTCTTCGACCGCAGCATCACCGGCCAGCTGCTGAGCCGCATCACCAACGACACGGACGCGGTCAACAACCTGTACCGGCAGGTGCTGTTCGTGATGCTGGACTCGACCATCGTCGTGGCCGGCGCGCTGGTCGCGATGGCCTGGCTGGACTGGCGGCTGATGCTGATCGTGCTGGCGCTGGTGCCGGCGAGCTCCGGGATCATCTGGCTCTACCAGCGCGCCAGCAGCGGCCCGGTGCAGAAGGCGCGGGCGCTGCGGGCCGAGCTCAACGCGCAGATGGCCGAGAGCATGGCAGGCATGGCGATGCTGCAGTCGGCTGGCGCCGCGCAGCGCTTCGCCGCGCGCTACGAGACAGCCAACCAGGCGCAGCTGCAGGCGCGCGTGCAGGAGCTGCGCGCCAATGCCTGGCTGCTGCGGCCGGCGCTGGACCTGCTCAACGTGCTGCTGATCGTGACGGTGATCTACGGCTTCGGGCAGCGCGAGCTGTCGGGGATGGAGGTCGGCCTGCTCTATGCCTTCCTGGCCTACATCGCCCGGGTCGTCGAGCCGCTGATCCAGATCACGATGCAGTTCAGCCAGCTGCAGCAGGCGCTGGTGGCGGCATCGCGGGTGCGCGCGCTGCTGCGCGAGCCGTCCGAGCCGCGCTCGCACCGACCGGACCTGGTGGTCGGCGCCGGCGCGATCCGCTTCGAGCACCTGCACTTCGCCTACACGCCGGAGCAGCCGGTGCTGCGCGACCTGGACCTGGACATCCCCGCCGGCAGCTTCGTCGGCATCGCGGGCCACACGGGCTCGGGCAAGTCGACGCTGCTGGCGCTGCTGCTGCGCTTCTATCAACCGCAGCAGGGCCGCATCCTGATCGACGGCCAGCCGCTGGCCCAGCTGCCGGACGAGACCTTCCACGAGGCGCTGGGCCTGGTGCCGCAGGAGCCCTACCTGATCGCCGGCAGCGTGCGCGACAACATCCGCATGGGCCGGGCGATCCCGGACGAGCAGCTCGAGGCGGCGGCCCGCGCGGCGCGGGCGCACGACTTCCTGAGCGCGCTGCCGCAGGCTTACGACAGCCGGCTCGGCGACGGGGGGCTGGCGGTGTCCACCGGACAGAAGCAGCTGATCGCGCTGGCACGCGCGCTGGCCGGGAATCCGCGCATCCTGCTGCTCGACGAGGCGACGGCCAACATCGACAGCGCGACCGAGGCGCAGGTCGGCGAGGCGCTGCGCGCGCTGCGCGGCCGCGTGACGGTGATCGCGATCGCGCACCGGCTGTCGACGATCCGCGACGCCGACCAGATCGTGGTGCTCAACCACGGCCGCCTGTCCGAACGCGGCACGCACGAGGCGCTGATGTCGATCGAGGGCGGCATCTACCAGCGCCTGGTGCAGCTGCAGGCGCTGGAGGAGTGAGCAGGCGTGTGCCGAGCCGCGGCTGAAACGACAGAAGCCCGGTCTCTCGACCGGGCTTCCAAAGGCCTCGAAGGGCGGGTTTCCAGAAGGTTCCCCGAAGGGCTGGAAGCTAGGCATGGCCTCAAAGGGCAGGACGGATTCTGCGCTTGGCGCGGGTGGACATCAAGACAGTGGTTCGAGTGGCTGCGTCGCATCGATGTGCAGCGCATATTCGCTTATCGGAACACGTCATCAATGCTCGCTGACCTTCGCCGCCTGCATCAGCAGGTCGAGCTTGGCCTTCATCTGGTCCTGCGGCGTGCCGGTTTCCGCCCGGTACTGGAAGGTGTAGAGCACCTCCGGCGCAGGCTGCGCGTCCGCGACGCCGGGGATCGCGCTGATGATCTGCCGGTCGTTCGCGCTCACCGCGACGCCGTCGTAGGGATGCGCGTGACGTAGCCGCTTGCTCCACTCGCGCTTCACCGCCTCGCTGCCGGACTCGGCGGGCGTCCCGTGCCGGAACACATCGATCTCGGTCTTCTCGTCGGGGTTGTAGGCCACGACGCCGGCGATGCGGAGTTCATCCCCCGCCGGCGCGTGCTGGAAGGCGAGATCCAGCCGCAGCCGACCACCCGGTTCGATCTTCTGCAGCTCGGGCCCGTAGGTGAACGCCAGACGGCGGTCGTCGAACGCGAAGCTGCGTCCGTAGTCGACCTTCAGCACCGGCTCCGCCAGCGGCTTCGGCAGCAGGGGCCCCTGCTGCAGGAAGCGGTTCCAGTCGGACAGCTTGCCTTCGTAGGAGGCCGCGAAGAAGCCGGTCATCCGCTTCATCCGGTCGATCTGCCCGGCCAGGCCCAGCGCGCCCGCCCGGGCCTCGAAACCGACCGAGCCATCCGGCACCGGCAGGTCGAACGCCATCATCCAGTCGCTGCCGAACCAGGTCGTGACGTGCCAGAGGCGCAACTGCCAGACCCGGCCCCAGCCGTCGGTGAAGCGGGTGTCCTCGGTCGGGTTGCCCAAGGAGGCCACCTTGATCGTCTCCGCGTTGACGTGGATGGTGCCCGGCGACGCCTTGAGCACCAGGTCCCTGACCATGCGGGGATCGGCATACCACTTGGCCGGATCGATGCCCTCGGGCCGGTGCCGGTGGAACACCAGGTAGCCCTTGAACTCGGCCGAATCCTGCCAGCCCTCATGCCCCAGATCGAGCCGCGTGTAGTGCGGCTGCGTGATCACCCAGTCGCCGTTGCCGTTCTGCACGACGATGCCGGGCGCGCTGCGCTCGTAGAAGCCGTGCAGCAGCCGGTCGCTGCCGCTGCCGCGAGGAAAGGTGTCGTTGGCGTTCTCGGCGAGCAGGTCCCGCAGTTGGGCGGCATTGAACTCGTCGGCCGCTTTCATGTAGGCCTGCGACAGCTCGGCGAAGCGCTTGGGCGCGGGGATGTCGACCTTGAAGCGTGCCGATCGCGTCTTGTCGAAGACGGCGAAGCCGGTGACGCCGCGCGTGTCCGCGCTCACCACGCCGTCGGGCGCGCGCTTCACGAGCGCGATGGGGACGGCGATGTTGAGCGTGTTCTCGGTGGTGCGCATCGCCCGCACGATGCCGATCACGCGGCCCGAGGCGTCGACCAGCGGTCCGCCGCTGTTGCCGCCGGAGATCGGCGCGGAGAAGCGCATCCACGACCAGCGGCCGCTGTCCTCCTCCGGCGTGTCGGAGGTGTAGTTCCCTTCCCGCATGACGACGCCCTCGCCGAGCGCGTTGCCGACGGCATAGACCGTCCCGTTGAGCACCGGCTTCTCGTTGAGCGGCAGCGCGGCGACGCTGTCCGGCGGATTCGCCAGCGTGAACACCGCGAAGTCCTGGTCGACGGAGCCCTTGGTGACCTGGGCGATCGGGTAGAGCTTGCCGGCCGCGTCGCGCAGCATCGGCTCGCCGCGCGAATCGCCGAACGAGGCGATCAGCACATGCATGGCGGTGACGAATTGGTGGTCGCCGATGGCGAAGGCGGTGCCGACCGACACGTACTTGTCGGCGCGCATCTGATAGGGCAGCAGCTCGTGCCAGGGCTTGTCGTAGCGGATGGACTCCTCGGCCGGCTTGGGCACGACGACCTCGAAGGTGGCCTCGCGCACCTGGCGCTGGATGTCGGGCTCCAGCGGCGCCGCGAGGGCGCCAGCGCAGAACTGCAGGCCAAGAATGCCAACACCGCCGAAGCGGACCATTGCCGCCAGTGCCCTTTTCATACATCCCCCCGTATGGCGACCGGAGGAAGGCCGGCCGCTGGGGGATGCTGAGGTCGACAAGCTGCCCGGTGGTGTCGAGAGGGTGAAGAAGGATGAAGCGGCGGGCGGCCGCCGGTCAGGGGGTCACACCAGCAGGATCAGCCGCGCAAGGGGACCGACCGCAGGCTGCCGCCACATGGATCCGTTCCCCACGCAAGTGGGGGAACCACCTCCACGGAGCCGGTGTCGTTGACCGTGAAGGGCCCATCCCCGCTCACGCGGGGCAACCAACATCCTGACCACCAAGTACATGGTGCGGTCGGGTGCATCCCCGCTCACGCGGAGCAACCATGCCGCCGAATCGCTTGACGGCCTTCGGGTCGGGGCCATCCCCGCTCACGCGGGGCAACCACGCCGGATCCGGTCAGGCGGCGGATGACCTTGGGTCCATCCCCGCTCACGCGGGGCAACCGTCACGAAGTGGGACAGCGTGTTGCTGCCCTGCGGTCCATCCCCGCTCACGCGGGGCAACCGCGGCTGTGGGCGGCTTCGTGCTGCTGCGCATGGGTCCATCCCCGCTCACGCGGGGCAACCTTGATCGACTTCCCCTTGCCGTGGGCGGCCCAGGGTCCATCCCCGCTCACGCGGGGCAACCTTCACCGCCAGGCGATCTCGAAGATGCAGATCGGGTCCATCCCCGCTCACGCGGGGCAACCGGGTTCACCGGCGATGAGATGACCGCCCAAGGCGGTCCATCCCCGCTCACGCGGGGCAACCACCTTGAACACCGACGTGATGTGCGCCAGGTAGGGTCCATCCCCGCTCACGCGGGGCAACCAGGCCTGGAATTCCGCCCGACTCGCCGCCGCAGGGTCCATCCCCGCTCACGCGGGGCAACCCGCGGCGTAGTAGGCGCGGGCGTGCTTCACCTTGGTCCATCCCCGCTTACGCGGGGCAACCTATGTCGCCGAGGTGGGGTAGTAGGTCAGGCTGGGTCCATCCCCGCTCACGCGGGGCAACCTCCCGGCACATCCCGCTTCACGATCGCGATCAGGGTCCATCCCCGCTCACGCGGGGCAACCTCAGTGAAGGGGACGCAATCGCGCGAGCCCATGGGTCCATCCCCGCTCACGCGGGGCAACCTCAACGCTCAGCATCATCTCGGTGAGGCTCTTGGGTCCATCCCCGCTCACGCGGGGCAACCGTCGTGCCGGAGCGCGGTCATGCCGTGGTCGCCGGTCCATCCCCGCTCACGCGGGGCAACCGCGTAGATGGTGTGCATGTCGTGCTCCGGTGCGGGTCCATCCCCGCTCACGCGGGGCAACCCCGACCTGCCGCGTCCAGGACTCCGGGGAGAGGGGTCCATCCCCGCTCACGCGGGGCAACCGGCGACTCGCTCATCGTCCGCCTGCCCAACTGGGGTCCATCCCCGCTCACGCGGGGCAACCCGCGAGGCCACCTTCCGCGGCAAGAAGCGCGAGGGTCCATCCCCGCTCACGCGGGGCAACCGAGATGATGGGCGCATTGCCCAGCGGCACGAAGGGTCCATCTCCGCTCACGCGGGGCAACCTAGTCGGCGCCGGCCCACCGGTCGCTCCGTAGGGGTCCATCCCCGCTCACGCGGGGCAACCGCCGTGATCTGGAAGGTCGTGTCGCACCAGGCGGGTCCATCCCCGCTCACGCGGGGCAACCATCTGCCGCAGCGAAATGCCGGTCTTCTGCAGGGGTCCATCCCCGCTCACGCGGGGCAACCTGAAGGCTGGCAAGAAATGAGCCCGGCCAACACGGTCCATCCCCGCTCACGCGGGGCAACCCCGACGATCGCCACGCCGAAGGACGGCTGTGCGGGTCCATCCCCGCTCACGCGGGGCAACCTTGCTCGGCGCTCGGGCCGCCATGCTGAGGCGGGGTCCATCCCCGCTCACGCGGGGCAACCAGGTGGAAGGGCTGGAAACCATCGACTCCAAGGGGTCCATCCCCGCTCACGCGGGGCAACCCAGAAGAGCACGGGCCTGCCGGTCTTCTACCAGGGTCCATCCCCGCTCACGCGGGGCAACCAGTTGGGAACAGCATCGCGGACGCCTACGGGCGGGTCCATCCCCGCTCACGCGGGGCAACCAACGCCGTGCATCGCTCGATGTCGCCCTTGTCGGGTCCATCCCCGCTCACGCGGGGCAACCCAGTGCCACCCCGGCTTCAGGGACGCCCTGCAGGGTCCATCCCCGCTCACGCGGGGCAACCGTGAACGACGGGCCCGGGATCACGGTGGAGACGGGTCCATCCCCGCTCACGCGGGGCAACCCAGCCGCGTGCGCAGGGAGCCGCATCGGGTAAGGGTCCATCCCCGCTCACGCGGGGCAACCTCGTTCAGGAACGGCGCCACTTCGCGCAACGACGGTCCATCCCCGCTCACGCGGGGCAACCTCTCTCGCGTAACTCCAAGTCACGAAAGAGGAAAGTCCGAAATGCGCTCGAAATTTTAAAGAGCGGTTCTCGTCGCCGTGGCTCGTCGCCGTACGAGCCACATCCCGTCGGCTTCGATGAGCTCCCGGGATGGCTCTCCCAGGTTGGCGACACCAACGCCACCCACAGCATTGAGATCTCGCCAAACCATCACGACACTCCCCCGAGGTTCGTGGAGGTGCCACTCGCTCATCACGGTCCAGACTCGTTCCCTCACGCGTGGGCTCATACGAGGAGAAACGAACACATTCGTCGCTACCTCCAGCATCACGGATGAAAGGAAACCGTGGACACGGTCAGCGGCATCACGAATCACGATCGTCACCAGCGCCATTTCCCACCTCTTCCATCCGCAGCACCTGCTTGATGCGATCGATCATTCCGCCAATCACCTGCTGCTTGCGAAACACCGCCGCCGCTTCTCGTCGAACCAGCCGATCGATGGTCTCGTCCACCTGCTCCGCGCGCTCAGCCGCTACGAAGGCGATCTGCAACGTCACCGTGTCGCGGAACAGGTCCGCAATGTCCAGCACGAACGATTGACCGGAATCCTCGTGAATGAATCCCAGTGGAGGCAACGCAGCCAGCGATTGCACCGCCAACGCAGCGGCAGCCTGAACCGCCGTGGCCGCGTGATTGATCGCCTGGTTCGCCAGGTCCGCGGCATTCGGATCAGCGCGGTCGTACTGGCGTCCCTCCCACCGAATGCCGTGCTTCGCCGCCATCAGCTTGTAGAAGTTCTTGACCCGCGCCCCCTCGATGCCCCGGAGCGTGTCCAGGTCCCGGTGTGGCAGTACTTCGCCCAGCCGAAGCGCATACATATGCCTCGCCACGCTGATGCGTCGCCGTGGATTGCCCCACAACTCGGCTTGTCGACGAGCCACATCGGATCGGTCGGGCAGCAATGGCAGGGCGGTATAGCTGCGCACGCCGTCCTCCCCCACCGCAGCCATCAACGTGCCATGCCGTGCCAACAGCCTCAGCGCATCCTGCGTGACGCTGCTGCCCGGCCCCAGCAGGATCATCGACACCGACTGATGCGGGATCTGATCCACGGTCGGGGTCGGAGTGTCCCGTCCGCGCTGGAAGTGCAGGCACCCGTCCACCACGCCCAATTCCCCGCGGGAGAGCCACAGCAACCCATGGCGGTCTGCGTGGGGAATCCGCGCGGTCTCGAGTCCGAGTCGGCCCTTGAGCACGATGAGACCCCGCGATCAGCTTGGCCGACTCAGCAGCAGCATCCCGAATCCGAACGATCGATGCCGTCCCACCCCGCGGGCCAGCAGATGCGCGAAGCCATCCGGCTCGATCACGCGCAGTCGCCCTCGCAGCAGCACATCCGGTCCGTCGATCGCTCGCGCACGTCGAGCTTCGCCCTCTGGCGCCTGCGAGCGCCGCACGATGACCGAACGTTGGTAACCCGCCAGCCGCACCTCCTCCAGAGCGACCGCGTCCTGCCATATCTCGCGTGATGCGCCCTGCCTCGCGGCGAGGTGTTCTCGCAACCACTGCTCGTAGACCGCTTCGCGCTGGAGTGGTGCGCCTGGCGCTTTGGACACGGCATGCAGGAACGCGTCCTGCTCGCCCTTCGCGCCGCGCACCGTAGGGCGCACGCGCACTTCGAACTCAAGCACTTGCCCGACACGCCAGCATGTCGGGAACGCTCGCAATCGGTAGCCTTCATGCCGAGCGGACGCTCCCAGCCCCAAGGTCTCGGCCGCCAAGGGATCGGCCAGCGCCACCTGTGCCGCCATTTCCTCCGCGCCTAGCCGCGTGTAAGCGAGCAGCCCCCGCTCCTCATCCAGGTAGCGAAATGGTTGCGGTGCCGCCTCGCCAAAGGCCGCACGCAGCAGCCCATGCAACGCATCACCCAAATCCGCCGCCTGGCGCTCGTGCCGGGCATGGTGCCTCGCCACCCACGCGGCCAGCAGCCGAGCGTCGGGGCGCGTATGCAGCAGGTGCAGTTCTCTCGCGCTCATGCAGCGCCTCCCGCAGGATTCAGCACCGCCTCGCGCACGGAGCGCCAACCTCCATGCAAACCGCTGCGCCAGTTCCGCTCATCGCAAACGTCGGAGCGTTGACCCAACGCGACAGAGCCTTCTTCGCCATCAGGCCATTGAGCGCGCCAGCCATCGCCCGCCCGAGCACCGTGCCGAGCCACCACGGCTTGCAGCGCACCCAGCAGGTGATCCGCCTCGAGCCAGCCCGCCACCAGACGGTCGGACGGCAAGCACGGCTTGCGGCCGATGAACAGAGGCCGCACCGGTCGATCCAACGCGAGCGCAACGTCGTCCAGCGTCGGAGCCTCCTCCGCCGGCCTCAACTGCAACACCACCCACGCGCGCAGGTCGGCGTGGTAATCCCGGTAGCGAAGATGCGGGCCGGCATAGGTGTTGGCACCGCCGTCACGCCCCTCCGGCTGCCCGGACGTTGTCCACCCCATGTCACCAGCGCCCAACTGGGCTGTCTGAAAGTCCTGCAATCGACGCGAACCCGGTTCCAGCGCCGCACCCATCCGCAACCGTCGTTGAAGTGCGTCGTGCCGGACGCCCTCGCTGCGATCCCAACCCAGCGCGTTGGCGATCAGTCCGGTGAGCATCGACAACGCCGGGAAGTCGCGTATCACACCGCGGTTGTCGATGGCCTCGCCGCCAAACGCAATCAGCGGGGACGCGAGCCGCAACACAAGATGGCGCGACACGTCACACCTCCACGGCAGCCTGCATCACCGTGGCCTGCGCCCATTCGGCCAGCCCCTTGAGCGGCAAGCGGCGGCCGCCGGGCACCGACACGTCGTCCAGCGCCAGATACCGTCGAGCCAAGGCGGCACCGTAGGCCTCGTCCATTCGCCCGATCTCGTCGGCCATGCACTGCACCGCCCGTTGCCGCAACGCGGGCTGCGTCAAGGGCAGCGCACTCTGGAACGCGCCGGCAAGGCTGCGAGGCTGCCAGTCGCCCGCTTCGACCAACATGAACTTGGCCCATTCGAATGGCGCCGTGGAGCCGCGCTTCGCGCCAGGGCTGACCGTGGCGACGAGGTGCAACAGGTTTTGCACGACTCGGCCCGCCAATGTGCGTTGGTCGACGGAGGTGGCCGCCCAGTCATGGATGCTCACGCCCTCAAGGTTGGCCACCAGCTGCGGGACATCGACCACCACGTACCCGTAATAGAGCCCACTGGCCAGCTCCGTGTCGAAGATGCCGGCGGACCCCGACTCGCCCGCCTCGCGAAGCAGATCGTCAACAACGGTGAAGTAATCGTTCTCCACCTGCGCCTCATGCACAGTGAAGGCATGTGCCACGTAGACCGCCGCGTCCCGACTGGCCAGGACGTCCGACGTGACCATGCGGCCGAACAGCGCCGACTCCAGGCCGCTCCCCAGCCGCATCGCCTCGATGTTCTTCTTCTCGTCCTTGAGAAAGGCCGCGACGGCGGTCTTGAGCGCCTTCTCCTCGCCATGCTCCGCAGCGAGTTCCGCGCAGCGCTTCACCAGGTAATCGATCTCGGCGTGGCCCAGCAACACCGCCTGACCCGTTTCCAGCGCTTCCCGGCCCTTGAGGTCCTTGGCCTTGTCCACCAGGCCACCGGCGCGCAATCCCTCCACGGCTGTCTGGGCCAGTGCTTCGCTGAGGCCGCTCGCCATCAGCCGGTCGCGGATCAGGCGTGGTATCTCGCGCGACCTCACGGCCATCGGCACATCGAGCCGGTTCAGCGAGAAGGCATCGTCGGCCACGCGCCAATGGCGCTTCAGGCATTGCGAGGAGATTCGCGTGCGCATTGCGTCGCCATAGGGCAGCCGCTTGGCAAGGCCTGCGTCGTCGCGGTTGAGCAAGGCCGCCGGGTAGTTGTGCAGCGTGTGAATCTGGATGAAGCGGGGCACGATCATGGGTTCTCCGATGGATGAATGGGGGTTCAGCCCTTGGCGGCTTCCGCCGAGAAATACGCGCTGGCGATTCGCAACCGTAGTTGCTCCGCCCGTTCAAGGTCGTCGCGCTCGCCGCTGCCCTCCTTGAGCACAAGCTCGCCCAACTCGAACCAGTTGGGTGCGATGCGCTTGCTTGCGAGCAAGCGCAGCATGCGCGGCACGAGTTGACGGAATGCCTCGCCACGAGCCGTCAGCAACTTGGTCACGCGCGACTCGGCAACACCGGCCTGGGCCAGTTGGGCCCCCAGTCGCCCCCGGGCCGTCGTGTCCGGACAGCGCCATGCCGTGCGCGACGAGTGCCCAACGCGGCCAGGTTTCAGCGCGCCATGTCTCGGGCTCGAGACCGGCGAACAACAGCGCTCGTGATAGCGCCGCGATCTCGTGCGGACGCAGAGCCTCCGGCGTGAGTCGAGCCAATGCGGCCCGTTCGCCCACACCCGCACGCTGGACGTAGGTGGCCAATGCGCCAAGCGCATTCGTCGGGGGCACGATCGGCGGGACCGTTGCCGACGTCCCCACGGCGGCAGCGACGGATTGCTCATTCATGGCGTTCTCCTTCCACTCGCGGGCTG
Organism: Roseateles sp. 22389; assembly: GCF_052044995.1. Taxonomy (NCBI): domain Bacteria; kingdom Pseudomonadati; phylum Pseudomonadota; class Betaproteobacteria; order Burkholderiales; family Sphaerotilaceae; genus Roseateles; species Roseateles sp. 22389. Next base: position 30,484 of record NZ_JBQEOF010000007.1, on the reverse strand, counting down.
GCGACCTGCCGCTGCTGCGCGTAGTGATGAGCCAGATCAGGCAGGACAGGTTTGGAGCCGCGCAGAGCCCCGTGGAAGCGCGACAGCGCGGCGGACTGCGCCTTGTAGCGCTGCATGCCGCTGCGCGGGCCCGCAGTGAATGCCTCGACGAGTACGGCCTCCGCGCGTTCCACCAACCCCAACAGCCACCGCAGACGTTCCGGCGACCTCGCTTCGTTCTCCGCCTCAACCTCCAAAGCAAGGTCAGTGAAGAAGCGTGCATCCTCCCGCGTCTCAAACGGCCGCGCGAAGCGATTGGCGCGCTCGCTGATGCCGTCATTGCGAACGTCCGCATCGCCGTTGGCAAACAACAGCGACAGCGAACTCCATACGAGCTTGCGTACCGCGGCAATCGCCGCGATCCGGTGCTTCGCGATTTCGGCAACCGCCACGCGCTGCGGTCCAGCCAACAGTTGACGCAGCTTCGGCGACACCGGAACGCGACGCTCGTGATAGCCCTCGGTCTTCCCCTGCCCCCTCACGGTGGCCTGGGCCACGACCTCCAGCGCCGCATCCGCCGGCCACCCGTCCAATGACCAGGCCGCGCCGTGTGCAAAACGGCCGCCGCTGAGCAATTCGCTCATCAACCGGTACTCGAAACCGGCGGCAGATACGGTCAGAGCCTTGCCTTCGGACGTCTCCACCGGCATCCACGCGTCGCCGGTGACGCCACTGCGCTCCTTGGCTGCCACGCGGGCCACCTTGCTTCCCGTGACGCGTGCCACGAGGGCGCCGTTGGCACTCAACAGTCGGACGCGACGGCAAACCTCCACATAAAGCGGGTCCAGCGACGACATGTCCAGTGATGTGGTTCCCGCCCAGGGCACCAACCAGAGCAACGCATGCCCGTGATCCGAGGCGTACCCGTGCTCGTCCGCAAGCCGCGCTCGCTGAGCCAGCAGCCGTTGGGTATCGGACAACCATCGTTGGCCCCACGCGCCTCGGGCCGCGATGCCAACACCCGGTCGACTGGCAAAGCCACCATTCATGCGCGAGATCCCGTAATTGCCGGCCCCGAGAAAGCCCTCCTGGGTCTGCAGGCTGACGAGCGCGAACAGCCAGTCGTCAGCCTCGGCGGACCGCGCTCGTGCGCCTTTCACGTCGTGGTTCTTCGACGTGACCAGCATGTCGAGTTCATCGGGCGCCCACAGGAGATTCTTCCAATCCTCGACACGCTCGCCAGGCACTGGCGCCTGCAAAAGAGCAGGCCGATCCGGCGGCGCCACCAGACACCACGCCGAGCCGTCCGGATCGTCCGGCGTCAGGGCCAACAGCCCGCGATGCCAATCCGAGGCATCCGTCCACCCCTGCGTCCGCCCCTCCCGATGTAGCGCAATGGCGGCCAACTGGGTCAGGAACGCGTGCCAGGGATGGCGCTGATGCGGCCTCAGCGCCGGGAAGTCCCGGACTTGGTCGGCAGCCATCGCCGCCATCAGCGCTGGAAGGGTACTGCGTTGCAACTCGCCGTCCGCCACGCAACGCCACCGGATGACCGGCTCTTCCAGCAAGCAGTTCTGCAGGTCAAAGGTCGCCGAGTCATGACGCATGATGGAGGTTCTCCTCGGTGTTCGGCTTCAATCGCTCGACGCCCAGTCGGCTGTAGCGATAGCGCGCCTCGCCAAGACGAAAGGTGAATCCCGGTTCATCCTGCAAGTGCTGCACGCCTTCGGCGGCCGTGTCCGGGGCCAGCCCCGGCGGGACCTGGTGATGCCGCAAGGCCAGTTGGTCCACCGGCTGGCCGAAGGGTCCGATCGGGACCGGCTCCGCAAACGTGACCAGCCGGTCCGCGGCTCCCAGGCGGCTGCCGATGCCGAGTTCGTTCTCCGGAAACGGCACATCCCCAAACGGTTTGTCGAACGGCACGGCATGCAGGTTGGCCACCGTCTTGGTCGCCGCCAGCGCCCCTTCGTATTCCTGGCCGAATGCCACCCATTCGGGCCCCAATTCGAGCGCGATCGCATCCAGGGCTTCGGGATGCGTGGCCAGTTCGACCAACTGCCGGTTGTCAGCCGGGATATCGCGGGTCGGTGCTGCGGCGATCAACCGGCGCGTCGCCTCGAGCACGCGGAGGTCGACGTAGACGCCTCCCATCGCTTGCCCCCTCGCGCGAATCGGACCGATGCCATGACGCTGCCGCCGAAGCATCGGCGACAGGTCATGCCCTGCTGGGACCAGGATCCAAGCACGGGGCTGCTCGAAGCCCGATGGCCGCCGATCGTCTGGCGTGTCCTGACTGGGACGCGCATGGCGGTGCAGGCGACCGAGGCGTTGCAGCAGAACGTCCATGGGACACAGGTCGGTGATGAGCAGATCCACATCGATGTCCAGGCTCTGCTCCAAGGTCTGCGTTCCCACAACGATGCGACCTCCCGCAATCGTGCGGCGCTTGCCGATCTGTGCCTGGACCTCACCGTCAAGCAGCGGTCGGTCCTGCCGACTGAAGCGGCTGTGATGCAGGGTGCTGACGCCGCCGACGCGGAACAGGCAATCAAGCCCCTCGGCGGCATTGAGCCCCTCCACAGCCCGCAAGGTCGCCACCGCGGCGGGTACGGTGTTGCGTACTACCAGCACACGAGCGCCCTGGGCTGCGGCGCGCACTGCGATCGCGGCTACGCGATCCGGCTCGTCAATGATGTCCAGCGCTTCCCAATGCACGGTCTTGTGGCGCGGATTGCCTGTGACCGCGCGAAGTTCCGGACCGCTGGCGCCCCCGCTGCCAATCGCGGGATACGGAAGTGCCACGGCCTGAGCGAGCGGAGGAACACTGGAACCTCGAGGTCTGCCGCCAATATCCAGATAGCGCGTGCGCGCAACTGCGCCCAGCGTGGCGGAAAGCAGTAATGCTTGGCCGCCGCAAGCCACGTGAGCGCGCAGGAGGTGCTCGGACATGCGTGTCATGTAGGCGTCGGACGCGTGCACCTCATCGATGACGAGCAAGCTTCGAGCCAGCAGAGCCTGCCTCAGATGCGCGTGCTTGATCTGCAGGGCTCCAAGCAGGGCTTGGTCCACCGTGCCCACCGCGATCGTCGCAGCCAGGTAGCGCTTTGGAGATTCCGCGGCCCAACGGCGCTCCGCGTCGGCATCGCCGGGTTCGTCGTGCCAAAGCACCCGGAACCCCGGTAGCGGCTCATAGGTATGCCCATCCGCGGCGGTATAGCCGGCCAGGGCGCGGACGACCACAGGCGCCGCCTCGGCCCAGACCCGTTGCACGAAGGCCTGCACGCGCTCGTAGAGTTGGGTCGCCGCGACTCGCGTCGGCAATGCGAAGTAGAGCCCGTCCACGACGCCTGCACGCCACAAATGCAGGAAGCGCCAGAGCGCGGCCTCGGTCTTGCCGCTGCCGGTTTCAGCCTCGAGCACGACCACGGGACCGACGTCGTCCAACGCCATCGCAGCCTGCATGGGCCGCGCCTCCGGAACGCCGAACGCCCGGGTGAAGTCGGCGTGGACGACCCGACGACGCATGGCGGCATCGCCGACGTCGAGACCAATGGCTCGCAGCGCGTGGCGGGCGCGATGACGCGCGGTCTCACCACGTTGCTCTCCGGGGCGGCTGTAGGGAAAGAAGCCTTCTCGCGTGTCGGAGCCGAGCCAGTCCGACAGTTGCACGAGGCCGGCGAACAGGTGGCCGAACGCGGCTGCGTCCGGCAGCGATGACCCGTCAGGCGCGAAGGCCTCCGGATACAGAGCCTGCATGGCGCGGCCCATCTCGGAGATTGCTTCTGCGGGGTCATAGACGGGGCCGTCCTGGCCTTGCACGGGTCGCCAGATGGCCTCGGCGCTGTCTGGCGCCACTGGGCGCCCGTGATGGCTGATGCTGGCATGAAGCAGCGGAAGCACAGCGCTCCCCCACATCTCCATGCGAGAAATCGGCAGTCCGGCAAGCAGACGCGGGGCTTCATGAAGCGCGCCGGAGAAGATGGCCCAGCCCTGGCCGCCATGCCCGCACGCAGCGGCATGCCAGCCCGAGGGCCGCTCAGCCGTGCTTGACCAGTAGCGCCCCTGGAAGCCGGCATTGGCCTTGCCGATGTCGTGCAGAAAGCCCAGTACCGCCAGGCGGGCACGGTCCACGGGTGAAAGGGCCCGGCCGGCAGTCCGTTCGAGTGCTCGCGATATCGCGGGCAGCAACATGAGCTGCTCCAGGACGGCCGCGACGTCGGTCATGTGGTCCAGCAGCGAATGCGCTGTCACCGTTCCGTCCGACGCTCGACTCAGCTTTCCCCAGGGCGTGAACATCGAGTGCATTTGGCGGGCTCGTGAATCTGCTCGAAATGAGCGACCGAAGCCGAGTGCCTAGGCTGCGCTTGCCGGTTCAATCTGAATCTGCGGCGTCGATGCGAGACATCGCGGCAGGTCCACAAGCCCCGCTGTCAACGTCGTCGCGCGACGAGAGACGACACGGGTCGACGTTGTCGCCCCATGGATACCACGCATCCTCGCTGTCATGGCTCCTCCCTGACGCGCCTCAGTCGGGCGCGATGCGATCCGCTCGTGTTCTCTTATCGGATCAAAGCCAATCTAACGACTGCGATACGTGGGTGTGATCGGGGAAACGCCAATCTGCGGCGGTCAGCGTCAGCTCATGGCGCCTGACACTGCGAACAGATGGCTGCCGCTCCCGAGTCAGGTCCAGCGGCAGAAAAGTTGCAGCGGCGGGGCCATGCGCCACCGGCGGACACGGATGGGTCGTCCGAGATCTATCGCGCTTCCCTCACCGCTTCGGTAATGCGCTCTCAAACGAGCAGGATCAACCGCTCCAGGATCAGCACCGAGAACGCGCCGATGCCCGCGATCACGGTCCACTTGATCAGCAGGATCGCGCGGCGGCGCCAGACCGGGCGCTTGGTGGCGATGTAGAGCGCGAAACACAGCAGCCCCGCCACGAGCAGCAGCGCGATGACGGTGCGGACGATCAGCATGGCATCGGCCCTTGCGATTGGGCGGCCGCTGTCGCCAGCTCTTCGAGCGAATAGAAGTAGCGCGCGTGGCTCACCCGCAGCGCCGCCTCGCTCGCTGCGCTGAACAGCACGATCTCGTTCTCACGATCGCTGCCCAGAAGGCTCAACTCCAGCTCCAGCCGATCATCCGCGGCACGGACGTGGTCCGCATCGTCGTACTTGTCGAACCGCAGCAGTTGCTGTGCGCGGCGGTCGTAATGCACCAGAAAAATCATCGGAGCTCCAATCGTTCCGGAATGCTCAGCATGCTGCAGCTTTTCCAGGATCGCTTGCGTGCTTTTGACCGGTCGCTGCGAGAAATGAGCGCCGGTAGTCATCCAGCAACCTCAGATCGGCCGCGGTGACGCACCCTTTCAGTCGTTTGCCCAGCTTCTGCAGCTGGCTCTGACTCAACGGCATGCGTCCCCAATCGCCTCAGCGCAACATCACCACGCCGGCGCCAGCTCGGCGAACCCCGCCGGCGCGTCGCGCTCATCCTCGAAGGTCACGATCTCGTACGCCTCCGCGTCCGCCAGCAGCTCGCGCAGCAGCAGGTTGTTCAGCGCATGTCCGCCCTTGAACGAGGTGTACGCCGCCAGCAGCGGATGCCCCACCACCTGCATGTCGCCGATCGCGTCCAGGATCTTGTGCTTCACGAACTCGTCGTCGTAGCGCAGCCCCTCGGCATTGAGCACGCGGTAGTCGTCCACCACGATCGCGTTGTCCATGCTGCCGCCCAGCGTCAGCCCGCGCGAGCGCATCAGCTCGATGTCCTTGGTCATGCCGAAGGTGCGCGCCCGGGCGATTTCGCGCTTGTACTGGCCGCTGCCCATGTCGAACACGTAATGCTGGCCCGTCGCCGACACCGCCGGGTTGTCGAACTCAATCTGGAAGCTCAGCGTGTAGCCGTGATGCGGCACCAGCTTCGCCCACATCAGGCTCTTGCCCTCGCCCTTGCGCACCTCCACCGGCTTCTTCACCCGCAGGAACTGCTTGGGCGCGTTCTGCAGCTCGATGCCCGCGCTCTGCAGCAGGAAGACGTAGCTCGCCGCCGATCCGTCCAGCACCGGCACCTCGTCGGCGTTGATGTCGATCAGCAGGTTGTCGATGCCCAGGCCCGCGCAGGCCGACAGCAGGTGCTCGATCGTCTGCACCTTGGGCTGGCCGGGATCGCCGCCGGGGCTGATCGTCGTGGCCATGCGCGTGTCGCAGACGCTGTGCGTGTTGACCGGGATGTCGACCGGCTGGGCCAGGTCCACCCGACGGAACACGATGCCGGTGCCGGGCGCCGCGGGCCGCAAGGTGATCTCCACCTTCTGGCCGCTGTGGATGCCGACCCCGACCGCGCGGGTCAGCGATTTGATGGTGCGTTGCTTGAGCATGGGCGGCATTCTCCCAAATCGGGGTCAACCCTGCTGGACGACGGCCTCATGGTCCGCGCGCGCCACCGGCAAGCGCAGCGTCACCACCGTGCCGTGCCCCGGGCTGCTGTCCACCCGCAGGGACCCGCCCAGCACCTTCGCCCGGCGCTGCAGGCCACGCAGGCCGCGCCCCTGTGAAATCGTGCCGACGTCGAAGCCCTCGCCGTCGTCCTCGACCCGGATCTCCACGCGCTTGCCCAGGTCGCGCGTGACCACCCGCACCCGCGACGCCCGCGCATGCTTGAGCGCGTTGGTCAGCGCCTCCTGCATCAGGCGGAGCACATGCAGCGCGTCGGGCGGCTCCAGCCATTCCAGCGGCGGCAGGTCGTGCACGTCCCATTCCAGCTTGAGACCACCCAGCTGCAGCCGCTTGCCCAGCCGGTAGCGCATCGTCGCCAGCAGCGACACCAGGTCGTGGCCGACCGGCTCCAGCGAATCGATCACCAGCCGCAGGTCGTCCACGCATTCGCGCAGCACGTCCACCACCTGCTCCTGCGGCATCGTGCCCTGCTCCACCGCGACCATCGCCGACAGCAGCGAGGAGCCCAGCCCGTCGTGCATGTCCTGCATGATCCGCTGCCGCTCCAGCAGCAGCGCCTGCTGGCGCTCGACCTCGCGCAGCTTGTCGTGCTGCGCGCGCAGCTCGACGCTGCGCTCCTCCAGCCGCTGCGCCAGGTCCTCGTTGGCGCGCTCGACCTGGCGCAGCGCCTCGATGTAGCGGTACTGCACCGCATACAGGAAGCTGGCCAGGATCACCAGCGTCGCGAACGGCATCAGGTAGACATGCTCCGGCCACCACCAGCCCGCCAGCAGGCCGAGGTCGTGCACGCCAAGCGCCACCCCGATCACCAGCGCCGCCGCCATCACCCGCAGCTCGCGCGTGCCCTGGCGCCAGGCGACGCTCGCCACGAAGGCGGTGCCCGCCAGGCCCACCACCGCATTGCAGATGTGCAGCAGCACCAGGGCGTCGAAGCCGCGCCCCCACAGCGGCATCGACGCCAGGCTGGACACCAGCACGAACAGCGCCATGCCGTGTTCGAAGCGCGCGAAGCGCTGCCGCGCGAAGCGCAGCGCGAAGAGGAAGGTCAGCAGCATCACCCACGACATCGAGGCATGGGTCACCCACCAGAACCACTCGAGCGCGTCGCGGGTGCGCGGCAGATCCAGGTGGTAATGCAGGTTGCGGACCAGCCAGGCGACGGTGGCCAGCGAGAACAGCAGGTAGGAGGAATCCTCGCGACGCTTGAACCAGAGCAGCAGCGCGAACAGCCCCAGCGTCACCAGCGTCAGCCCGGTGGCCTGCGGCACGCCGATCTGCAGCACCCAGCGGCGATCGTGGCGCGGCTCCAGGTCCTCGCGCGCGCCCAGCCAGACGCTGGACACCGAGTAATAACCGGCCTGCATCACCGGCACGGCGATGACGACCTCGATCTCGCGCGCCTGCTGGATCTCGGTCAGCGCCGCCGGCAGCACCACCCACAAGGGCCGCACCCATTGCTCGCGCGCGCCGGACTGGTTGTCGAAGACCGGCCGCCAGCCGTCGTCGGTCTTGACCAGCACCGCTGCCGCCAGCGCCACCAGGCGCGGCATGTACAGCGCGACGCTGGTGGGCCAGCGCCCGTTAGGCGCCGCGTAGCGCAGGCGGTACCAGCGCATCTGGAAGCGCGGGGCGGCGCCGGTGGTGGTGGTCGCCTCGCGCTGCTGGAATTCAGGCAGCCGCACCGGTTGCCAGGCGGCGGGGTCCGACGGCGGCAGCAGCGCCTGCGGCAGAGCGCCGTCCTGGCCGTCCATCACGCGCAGCGCGCGCCACCAGGCCTTCAGTTGGTCCTGGGTCCACTCGCTGGTCGCGACCTCGGCCTCGGTCGCGCGCTGGGCGCCAGCGGCCGGCCCGCTGTCGGGCACCGGTCGCGCCGGCCCCAGGGGCGACGCCCGCGTGGCATGCGTGTCACGCGTCGCCCCGGTGAGCGGCATCGAGCTCGAGGCCGTCCCGTTCGAGGCCGGGCCGCCCGGTGCGGCTCGCGTCCCGCTGTCGGCATCGCCCGGTGGACCGATCTGACCGCCACTCGCGGCACGCCCTTGAGACCACGCAGTGACCGGCGCCGCGAGCATCAGCGCGAAGACCATGAGCAAGAGGAACGGCGCCACGGACGACACCATGGACGACGCCAGGATCGACGGCTTCGAGGAACGCGACATCCATGCCTGCCGCACCCGCGCGACCGGCCCACTCGCCGCCGACATTCCATCCTCGCCCTGGACCATGCATTCGCTCTGTCTTGTGATCGGGCGCCAGTGTGCCGAAGTTCACGCAGCGGCACGAGCATTCAATTGCAACAGCCTCCCCCCGAAGGATGGGGGCGCAGCGACGCCGTCGTTCCGCCTTCCGAAAAGCAAAAGAGGCCATGCCCCCGCCAGGGGACATGGCCTTCAAGCTGATGGCGTTCGAGAAAGAGGTCGGTCTCAGTCCGCCTGCTTGCGCAGGAAGGCCGGGATCTCGATCTCGTCCATGCCGTTGGACGACAGCGCCTCCACCTTCGCGGCGGCGGTGCGGCCGTGGCGCCAGACGCTCGGCACGCTCATGCCGCCGAAGTCCGAAGCCGTCATCGGCGCGGCGGCCGGCGCGCCCTGCGCGGCGGCGCTGCCCGGCATCACCACCGGCTGCGTCAGCACCGGCATGTTGTCGGTGCCGGTGCGCAGCTGCGGCTGCTGGACGACGAGCTGCGGTTGCTGGCGCGCCGCGGAACGCTGGCTCAGGCCAGTCGCGATCACGGTGACGCGCAGCTGGTCGCCCAGCGATTCGTCGTAGGCGGTGCCGTAAATGATGTGCGCGTCTTCAGCGGCGTAGCGCTTGATCGCGGTCATCGCGTTACGGCTCTCGGCCAGCTTGAAGTTGTTGCGGCTCGCCGCGATCAGCACCAGCACGCCACGCGCGCCCGACAGGTCGATGCCTTCCAGCAGCGGGCAGGCCACGGCGCCTTCGGCGGCCTTGGTCGCGCGGTCCGGACCGGCCGCGACGGCCGTGCCCATCATCGCCTTGCCCGGCTCGCTCATCACGGTCTTCACGTCTTCGAAGTCGACGTTGACCAGACCCGGCATGTGGATGATGTCGGAGATGCCGCCGACCGCGTTCTTCAGCACGTCGTTGGCGTGCGCGAAGGCCTGGTCCTGCGTGACGTCGTCGCCCAGCACTTCCAGCAGCTTGTCGTTGAGCACGACGATCAGCGAATCGACATTCGCCTCGAGCTCCTGCAGGCCCAGGTCCGCGGCCTTGCCACGGCGGTTGCCTTCGAACTCGAACGGCTTGGTGACCACGCCGACGGTCAGGATGCCCATCTCCTTGGCCACGCGCGCGATCACCGGCGCCGCGCCGGTGCCGGTGCCGCCGCCCATGCCGGCGGTGATGAACAGCATGTGCGCGCCGGTGATGGATTCGCGGATGCGGGCTTCCGCTTCCTCGGCGGCCGATTTGCCGACCTCGGGTTTCGCGCCGGCGCCCAAGCCGGTATGGCCCAGTTGCAGGAGTTGATCGGCCTTGGAGCGATTCAGGGCTTGGGCATCCGTGTTGGCCACGATGAATTCCACGCCCTGGACACCTTGGCTGATCATGTGCTCGACCGCGTTGCCGCCGCCGCCGCCCACGCCGATCACCTTGATCTGGGTGCCCTGATCAAACTCTTCGATCATCTCGATCGCCATATCAAACCTCCTGTCCATATTGTGCAGTTGCCATCAGCAAAATAGAAGTGGGATCGGCCCTTTTTTAGGGGGCAAAACCCTCGAACGTCGTAAAGAAAGCGTGAGCCGATGAGTTCCGGCTTCTTAGAAATTTCCCAGGAACCAGTCTTTCGCGCGGCCGAACAGGGTCTTCACCGAACCCGCCTGCTGCGCCGCCTTGAATCCCCGTGTGCGCGAGAGCCGCGCTTCCTCCAACAAACCCATCACGGTCGCCGAACGGGGATTGGCAACCATGTCGAACAGCGCGCCGCCGTAAGTCGGATTCCCGCGACGCACCGGTTTCAGGAAAATGTCCTCGGCCAGTTCGACCATGCCCGGCATGACCGATGAACCGCCCGACAGCACGATGCCCGAGGACAGCAGTTCCTCGTAGCCGGAATCCCGGATGACCTGATGCACGAGGGAGAAGATTTCCTCCACGCGCGGTTCGATCACCCCGGCCAGTGCCTGTTTGGACAGCATGCGCGGCGCCCGATCGCCCAAACCCGGGACTTCGACCTGGTCGGCGGGATCGGCCAGCAATTGCTTGGCCACGCCATGCTCGACCTTGATTTCCTCCGCATCCTTGGTCGGGGTGCGCAGCGCCATCGCGATATCGCTGGTAATCAGGTCGCCGGCAATCGGAATCACCGCGGTATGGCGGATCGAGCCGCCGGTGAAGATCGCCACGTCGGTGGTGCCGGCGCCGATGTCGACCAGCGCCACGCCCAGGTCCCGCTCGTCGGAAGTGAGTGCAGCCAAACTGGAGGCGCTCGGGTTCAGTACGAGCTGCTCGACCTCCAGCCCGCAGCGGCGGACGCACTTGACGATGTTTTCCGCCGCGCTCTGGGCGCCGGTCACGATATGGACCTTGACCTCCAGCCGGCCGCCGCTCATGCCGATCGGCTCCTTGACCTCGTGGCCGTCGATGACGAATTCCTGCGGTTCCACCAGCAACAGGCGCTGGTCGTTCGGGATATTGATGGCCTTGGCGGTTTCCACCACCCGGGCGACATCCACCGGCGTCACTTCCTTGTCGCGCACGATGACCATGCCGGTCGAGTTCTGGCCGCGGATATGGCTGCCGGTAATCCCGGTGTAAACCCTCGAAATCCGGCAGTCGGCCATCATTTCGGCCTCTTTCAGCGCCTGCTGGATGGACTGGACGGTGGCATCGATATTCACCACGACGCCGCGTTTCAGGCCATGGCTGGGCGCCACGCCCAGGCCGGCGATGCGCAATTGGCCGTCCCCCATCACCTCGGCCACCACCGCCATGATCTTGGCGGTGCCGATGTCCAACCCGACGACCAAATCCTTGTATTCCTTGGCCATGCCTGTCCTCAATTCTTCTTGGCGCCCTTGGGCGCAGTGGTAACCGTCGTCACGCCGGCGAGCCGGACCGCATATCCGGATTCGTGGCGGAGGTCCGCCGATACCAACGAGGTGCGGTAGCGGGCGGTGATCTGCGGAATGCTGGCGATGAACTGGCCAAACCGGGCCACGACTTCAGCCTCGCTGCCCCGGCCGAGTTCAACGACCGCTCCCTTTTCCAGCGTGGCTTTCCAGGAACCGCGACCCGACAAATCCAGCCGGGCCACCCCTTCATCCAGTTTCCCGTGGGTCATGGGATCGAGCTGGCGCCACATCGCGAGCATCGCCGCCGACGATTTGGCCGGCCCGGCCAGGGTCGGCAGGTCCTCGTCCTCGACATCGCCCAGATTCGCCTCGAAGACCTCGCCGAAACTGTTGACCAACCGGGTATCGACGACCGCATCGCTGTCGGCATCGGCGTTCTCGGCCTTGGTTTCCCAATAGGCGGCGGGGCGGTGCTCCTCGAGCGCCACCACCAGGTGCAGCGGCCAGACGCGGCGCACCGTCGCATGACGCACCCAGGGCACGGCCTCGAAGGCGGCGCGCGCCTGCTGCAGGTTCATCGTCAGGAAGTTGCCCGACAGCCGCGGCAGCGCGTTCGCCCGCAGCGACGCGCTGCTGTTGCGGCTCACGTCGCCCTCGACGGTGATGGACTTGATCGAGAACGCCGGCTGCCGCGCCAGCCAATGCACCCCCACCGCCGCCGCGGCCAGCGCCACGGCGAGCAGCAGCAGGCCGGCCACCCCGTTCATCACGCGGATGTCCGGCGGCAGCGGGCTGGCGGTGTGGGTGAAGGTGGCGCCCATGGGAGGGGTGGTGGCGGTGGCTTGGGGGTGTCCTGTCAGCCGGCGTTCAGGCCTGGCTGTCCAGCCGCGCCTGCGACAGCAGGTACAGGCACAGCTTGGGATAGGAGATGCCGACGGCCGCGGCCGCCTTGGGCACCAGCGAGTGGGAGGTCATGCCCGGCGAGGTGTTGATCTCGAGCAGGAAGAGCTGGCCGTCGGACCTGCGTCGCATCACGTCCACCCGCCCCCAGCCGCGCGCGCCCAGCGAGCGGTAGGCGGCCAGCACCAGCTGCTGCACCCGGGCCTGCTCCTCGGGCGGCAACTGGCCGACGAGGTATTGCGTGGTGTCGGTGAAGTACTTGTTCTGGTAGTCGTAGTTGCCGCCTTCGGCCCGGATCTCGATGACCGGCAGCGCGATGGCGCTCGCGCCCTCGCCCAGCACCGGGCAGGTCAGTTCGGCGCCGTCGACGAACTCCTCGCACAGCACCTCGGCGTCGTACCTGGCCGCGAGCTCGACCGCCGCCTGCATGTCCGAATACCCCATCACCTTGGTCGCGCCGATCGACGAGCCCTCGTGCGGCGGCTTGACGAAGACCGGCAGGCCGAGTTCGTCCGGCACGGTGCGCACGCGCTCGCGCTGCAACTCGTCGCGCCGCAGGCTCACCCAGCGCGGCGTGGACAGCTGGTCGGCCAGCCAGACGCGCTTGGTCGTGATCTTGTCCATCGCGATGGCCGAGGCCATCACGCCGGAGCCGGTGTAGGGAATGCCCATCAGCTCGAGCGCGCCCTGCACCGTGCCGTCCTCGCCGTGGCGGCCGTGCAGCGCGATGAAGGCGCGCTGGAAGCCTTCGGCCTTGAGCTCGAGCAGGTTGCGCTCGCCCGGATCGAAGGCATGCGCATCGACGCCTTCGGACTGCAGCGCGGCCAGCACGCCGCTGCCCGACATCAGCGAGACCTCGCGCTCGGCCGAGTCGCCGCCGAAGAGCACGGCCACCTTGCCGAGCGCCTTGGCGTCGATGCGGCCGATGGCCAGCTGCTGAGAGAGCGTCGAGTGGGTGTCGAGGGCTGCGGTCATGCGCGGCCTCCCTTCGTCATGAGTTCAACGGTGCGCGCGGGAACGGCGGCGATCGAGCCGGCCCCCATCACGATCACCACATCGCCGGCGCGCGCCTGGTGGGCGATCGCCTGCGGCAGTCCCTGCCAGTCGCCGACGAAGCCGGCCACGGTGCCGCGGTCCGACACCGCGCGCGCCAGGCTTTCGCCGCTGATGCCGGGCAGCGGGGACTCGCTGGCGGCATAGATCTCGGTCAGCAGCACGCCGTCGGCCTGCGACAGCACCTCGGCGAAGGCCTCGAAGCAATCGCGGGTGCGGGTGTAGCGATGCGGCTGGAAGGCCAGCAGCAGGCGGCGGCCCGGATAGGCGCCGCGCGCGGCCTGCAGCACCGCCTGCATCTCCACCGGGTGATGGCCGTAGTCGTCGATCAGCAGCGCGGTGCCCGCGACGCCATCGGCCGCCGCCACCGGCAGCTCGCCATAGGACTGGAAGCGCCGGCCCACGCCGCCGAAGGTCGCCAGGCCTTGCAGCAGCGCGGCATCGTCCAGGCCCAGTTCCATCGCCATCGCGATCACCGACAGCGCGTTCAGCACGTTGTGCTGCCCGTTCAGGCGCAGCCGCACGTCCAGCGCGGGCAACTCGCGCCCCTGGCGGTCGCGGCGCAGCGCGGTGAAGCGCATGCCGCCGCCGGCCTCGGCGCGCACCTCGGTCGCGCGCACCGCGTTGTCCTCGCCCAGTCCGTACAGGACCACCGGGCGCGACACCATCGGCACGATGCTGCGCACGCCGGCGTCGTCGCCGCACAGCACCGCGGCGCCCCAGAACGGCATCAAGTGCAGGAAGTCGACGAAGGCCTGACGCAGACGGGCCATGTCGTGCCCGTAGGTGTCCATGTGGTCCGCGTCGATGTTGGTGACGATCGCCAGCTGCGGCAGCAGGCGCAGGAAGGACGCGTCCGATTCGTCGGCCTCGACCACCATGTGCGGCCCGCTGCCCAGCGCCGCGTTCGCGCCCGCCGCCAGCAACTGGCCGCCGATCGCGTAGCTCGGATCGAGCCCGGCCTGCAGCATCACCGTGGTCAGCAGCGAGGTCGTCGTCGTCTTGCCATGGGTGCCGGCCACCGCGATGCCCAGGCGCGGCCGCATCAGCTCGGCCAGCATCTGCGCGCGCAGCAGGACGGGGATGCCGTGCTGGTGGGCGGCCATCAGCTCGGGGTTGTCGGCCTTGATGGCGCTGGACTTGACCAGCACCTGCGCGTCGCCCACATGCTGGGCCGCATGGCCGATCTGCACCTCGACGCCCAGCGCGCGCAGCCGGCGCGTGGTGTCGCTCTCGCCCTGGTCGGAGCCGCTGACGCGATAGCCCTGCGCGGCCAGCAGCTCGGCGATGCCGCTCATGCCGGCGCCGCCGATGCCGGTGAAATGGATGTGCTGGATGGCGTGCTTCATGCGCGCGCTCCGTTCCCGGCGCCGCCGGAGCGGGCGCCCTTGGCGGCGACCAGCGCCTCGAGTTCATCGGCCACGCGCGAGGCCGCGCGCGGACGCGCCAGCGAGCGCGCCTTCGAGGCCATCGCCAGCCAGTGCTCGCGCGGCTGCTGCAGCAGGTCGAAGAGCGATTGCGCGCTCAGCTCACCCTGCGGCAGGTGCGTGCCGGCGCCGTGCTGCGCCATGTACTGCGCGTTGTCGCGCTGGTGCGAGGTCGTGCTGACGACCAGCGGCACCAGGATGCTGGCGACGCCGGCGGCGCACANCCGCGCCGGCGCGGCAGATCACCACGTCGGCCTCGGCCAGGCGCGTGGCCATGTCGGTGATGAAGGGCACGACCTCGGCCTGCACGCCGGCCTTGGCGTAGGCCGCCTGCACCAGCGGGAAGTTGGCCTCGCCGGTCTGGTGCGTGACCATCGGGCGCTGGTGCTCGTCCCACAGCGCGAGCGTCTGCGGCAGCACGTCGTTGATCGCGCGCGCGCCCAGCGAGCCGCCCACGACCAGCACCTTCAGCGGTCCGTTGCGGTCGGCGAAGCGCAGCTCGGGCGCGGGCAGATCCTCGATTTCGGCGCGCACCGGATTGCCGGTGACGACGCTCTTCTTCTGCTGCGCGGCGGCCAGGCCGTCGAAGCCGAAGGCGATCTTGCGCGCCACCGGCGCCAGCGCCTTGTTGGACAGCAGCAGCGCCGCATCGGCGTTCACCAGCATCAGCGGACGACGCATCACCCAGGCCATCAGGCCGCCGGGGAAGCAGACGTAGCCGCCCATGCCCAGCACCGCGTCGGCCTGGCGCGCGCTGAAGATGTGCGCGCTCTGGCCCAGCGCCTTGAACAGCCGCACGACGCCCAGCAGCGAGTGCTTCAGGCCCTTGCCGCGCAGGCCGGCGAAGGACAGCCGGTCCATCGGCAGGCCCGATGGCGGCACCAGCTTGTTCTCCATGCCGGCCTCGGTGCCGAGCCAGGAGACGGTCCAGCCGCGGCGCTGCATTTCAGCTGCGACCGCGAGCCCCGGAATCACATGCCCGCCCGTTCCAGCGGCCATCACGACGAGGTGGCGAGTACTCATGCCCTCCCCCCTCGCATCAACTGTCGGTTCTCGATATCGATTCGCACGCAGATCGCCAATGCAATGCAGTTCAGGACGGTGGCCGAGCCACCGTAGCTCATCAGCGGCAGCGTCAGGCCCTTGGTCGGCAGCGCGCCCAGGTTCACGCCCATGTTGATGAAGGCCTGACCACCCATCCAGATGCCGATGCCCTGCGCATACAGGCCCGCGAAGACGCGGTCCAGGGCCACCGCCTGCCGGCCGATGTGGAACAGCCGGCGCGACAGCCAGAAGAACGCGAAGATCACGATCGCCACGCCGATGAAGCCGAGCTCCTCGCCGATGACGGCGAGCAGGAAGTCGGTGTGGGCCTCGGGCAGGTAGTGCAGCTTCTCGAGGCTGGATCCCAGGCCCTGGCCGAAGAACTCGCCGCGGCCGAAGGCGATCAGCGAATGCGTCAGCTGGTAGGCCTTGCCCTGCGCGTACTTCTCGTCCCACGGGTTCAGGTAGGCAAAGATGCGCTCGCGGCGGAAGTCGCTGAAGGTGATCATCAGCACGAAGGCGCCGATCAGCACCGCCACGCTGAGGAAGAACATGCGGCCGTTGACGCCGCCCAGGAACAGGATGCCCATCGCGATCGCCGCGATCACCATGAAGGCGCCCATGTCCGGCTCGGCCAGCAGCAGCATGCCGGTGAAGGCCAGCGCGGCGGCCATCGGCCACACGGCGCGCACGAAGTTCTCCTTCACCTCCATCTTGCGGACCATGTAGTTGGCCGCGTACATCGCGATGGCCAGCTTGGCCAGCTCGGAGGGCTGGAAGTTCATGACGCCCAGCGGCAGCCAGCGGCGCGCGCCGTTGACGCCTTTGCCCACATGCGGGATCAGCACGATCATCAGCAGCGCCAGCGCGATGACGAAGATCTTGGGCGCGTGGCGCTCCCAGAAGCTCACCGGCACCATCACCGTGATCCATCCCGCCAGCAGGCCGATCGCGATGAACAGGCTCTGCCGCACGAAGAAGTGCATCGGCGCGTACTTCGCGAACTTGGGGTTGTCCGGCAGCGCGATCGACGCCGAATAGACCATCAGCAAGCCCAGCGCCAGCAGCGCCAGCACGACCCAGACCAGCGTCAGGTCGAAGCCGAGGATGCGGGTGGGCTGGCCGGCGGAAGTGGAGACCCAGTCGCGCACCGGCACGTCGACGCCGCCAGCGCCGCCGGCGGTCGCCGGGCGGCGCGACAGCAGCGCGCGGATGCGCTCGTTGAGCTGCTCGAGGACGGTCGCGGCGCTCATCCGACGAAGCCCTCGTCTTCGGCCAGCTCGCGCACGGTGGCGATGAACACCTCGGCGCGGTGGGCGTAGTTGCGGAACATGTCCAGGCTGGCACAGGCCGGGCTCAGCAGGACGCTGTCGCCGGACTGCGCCTGCGCGAGCGCCCAGTGCGTCGCCGCCTCGAGCGACTCATGGCGATGCATGAGCACGCCGCTGTCCTGGAGCGCCGCCTCGATCTGCGGCGCGTCGCGCCCGATCAGCGCCACCGCGCGCGCATGCAGCGCGATCGGCGTGGCCAGCGGGGAGAAGTCCTGCCCCTTGCCGTCGCCGCCCAGGATCATCACCAGCTTGGCCGGCGCGCGGTCGGCGCCCAGGCCCATCACCGCCGCGACGGTCGCGCCGACGTTGGTGCCCTTGGAGTCGTCGTAGAAGTCCACGCCCTTGATCGAGGTGACGAACTCGACGCGGTGCGGCTCGCCGCGGTATTCGCGCAGGCCGTGCAGCATCGGCGCCAGCGGGCAGCCGATCGACGAGGCCAGCGCCAGCGCCGCCAGCGCGTTGGCCGCGTTGTGGCGGCCGCGCACGCGCAGCGCGTCGGCCGGCATCAGGCGCTGGATCAGCAACTCGTCCTCGTCGTCCTTGCGGCGCTTCAGGCCCTTGAGTTCCTCTTCCTGCTCGCGGGCGCGCACCAGCCAGGCCATGCCGTTCTCGACCAGCAGGCCGAAGTCGCCCGGGCGGCGCGGCGCGTCCAGGCCGAAGCGGACCACCTCGCGCTCGACGGTCTTGGCGGGCCGGCCCCGGCCCTGCTTCACCACGACCGGCGCGGGCACCAGCGCTTCGACCTCGGGATCGTCGCGGTTGACCACCAGCACCCCGTGCTCGCCGAAGATGCGGCCCTTGGCCCGCGCGTAGGCCGGCATGTCGCCGTGCCAGTCCAGGTGGTCCTGCGTGATGTTGAGCACCGCGCCGGCGCTGGGCTCGAAGCCCTTCACGCCGTCCAGTTGGAAGCTCGACAGCTCCAGCACCCAGACCTGCGGCAGCACCTCGAATTCCGCCGGCTTGGGCGGCGGCGGCTTGATCGGCAGCGGCTGCTCGTCGAGCAGCTCGGCCACGGTCTCGAGCGCGCTGCGCTCGTCGGCCGGGGCCTGCGCGGCCAGCGTCTCGACGGGCGCTTCCGTCGGCGCCTCGACCGGCGCATCGATTGGTGCTTCGCTCGGCGCTTCGAGCAGCGCCTCTTCGGACGCCTCGGCCGGTGTTTCCGTGGAGGCTTCGGCGGGCGCGTCGACCGGCGCCAGCAGCGCCTCGGCGTTCGGCACCTCGGCCGCTTCCGAGCCCGGGGCTGCGCTCACCGCCTCGACCGCGAGGTCGACGACGGCCTCGATCTCCGCCTCCTTCGGCTGCGGCATCGGCTCCTTGTCGAGCGCATCGCTCAGCGTGCCCAGCAGCGTCGGGCCGATGTTGCCGGCCATCGCCACACGGCGGCCGGCGCGCTCGACCAGCAGCGCGGTCATGCTGGTGGTCGTCGTCTTGCCGTTGGTGCCGGTGATCGCGAGCACGCCCGGCTCGTAGCGGTACAGCGTCTTGAGCTCGGCCAGCGCCTGCGCGAACAGCTCGAGCTCGCCGCGCATGCGCAGGCCGATCTCCTCGGCGCGCGCCAGTAGCGGCTTGAGCCGTGCATCCAGCGGCGACAGGCCCGGGCTCTTCAGCAACACCCAGCTGTGATCGATCGAGGCCAGCAGCTCCGGCGTGAACTCGCCATGCACGAAGGCGGCCTCGGGCAGGCGCTCGCGCAGCGCGGCGAGCTGCGGCGGCTGCTCGCGGCTGTCCCACACCGTCACGCGCGCGCCCAGGCGCGCGGCCCAGGCCGCCATCGCGAGCCCGGAATCACCCAGGCCGAGCACGAACGCGTGCCGGTCCTGGTAGAGGGTCGGGAAGCGGATCGGGGTCATCGTCGTCGCGTCCCGATCAGCGCAGCTTCAGGCTGGCCAGGCCCACCAGGCACAGCAGCATCGTGATGATCCAGAACCGGATGACGACCTGCGTCTCCTTCCAGCCCGACTTCTCGAAGTGGTGGTGCAGCGGCGCCATCTTGAAGATGCGCCGGCCCTCGCCGTACTTCTTCTTCGTGTACTTGAACCAGGTCACCTGCAGCATCACCGACAGCACCTCGGCGACAAAGACGCCGCCCATGATGCCCAGCACGATCTCCTGGCGCGTGATCACGGCCAGCGTGCCCAGCCCGCCGCCCAGCGCCAGCGCGCCGACGTCGCCCATGAAGACCTGCGCCGGATGCGCGTTGAACCACAGGAAGGCCAGGCCAGCGCCCGCGAGCGCGGCGCAGAAGATCAGCAGCTCGCCGGCGCCCGGGATGTAGGGGAAGAGTAGGTAGCGGCTGTAGACCGACGAGCCGGTCACGTAGGCGAAGACGCCCAGCGCCGAGCCCACCATCACCACCGGCATGATGGCCAGGCCGTCCAGGCCGTCGGTGAAGTTCACCGCGTTGCTGGTGCCCACGATCACCAGGTAGGACAGGCCAATGAAGCCGAACACGCCCAGCGGATAGCTGATCGACTTGAAGAAGGGCAGCATCAGGTCGGCCTTGGGCGGCAGCTCGGTCGAGAAGCCGCTGGTGACCCAGCGGAAGAACAGCTGCACCACACCGAGGAAGCTGGTCTCCGAGACGCTGAACGCCAGGTAGATCGCCGCGATCAGGCCGATGATCGATTGCCACAGGAACTTCTCGCGCGAGCGCATGCCCTCGGGGTCCTTGTTGACGACCTTGCGGTAGTCGTCGACCCAGCCGATCAGGCCGAAGCCCATGGTCACCAGCATCACCACCCACACGAAGCGGTTGGACCAGTCGAACCACAGCAGCGTCGAGATGCCGATGCCGATCAGCACCAGCACGCCACCCATGGTCGGGGTGCCGCTCTTGGCCAGGTGCTGCTGCACGCCGTACTCGCGGATCGGCTGGCCGATCTTGAGTTCGGTCAGGCGGCGGATCACCCACGGGCCGAAGGCCAGGCCGATCAGCAGCGCCGTCAGCGCCGCCATCACCGCGCGGAAGGTGATGTACTGGAAGACGCGCAGGAACCCCAGTTCAGGGAAATAGGTCTGCAGCCACTGGGCCAGACTAAGCAGCATGGGGGTCTCCTGGGCCGCCGGACTGCAAGGCGGCCACGATCTGTTCCATCTTCATGAAGCGCGAGCCCTTCACGAGGATGTTCTGTACTTGCGGTGCATCCTTCAGCGCGGCGATCAGCTCGGCGACGCTGTCGAACGCCCGGGCACCCGCGCCGTAGGCGGACGCGGCGTCCCGCGCGGCGGCGCCGGCGGTCCACAGCGCCGACAGGCCCTGGTCCGCCGCATGCGCGCCGACCTCCTGGTGGAAGGCCGGGCCCTGCTCGCCGACCTCGCCCATGTCGCCGAGGATCAGCCAGGACGCGCCCGGCAGTTCGGCCAGCACGTCGATGGCGGCGCGCACGCTGTCGGGGTTGGCGTTGTAGCTGTCGTCGATGAGCGTGACGCGGCGGCCCTGCCACAGCGCCGTCTGCAGCGCGGAGCGGCCCTTGACCGCCTTGAAGGCCTGCAGCCCGTCGCGGATCGCCGCCAGCGGCGCACCGGCCGCCAGCGTGCAGGCCGCGGCGGCCAGCGCGTTGCGCACGTTGTGCTGGCCGGCCATCGCCAGAGCCACCGGCACCGTGCCGGCCGGCGTCAGGATCTCGATCGCCCAGTGGCCGGCGGCGCCGGTGGCGGCGCTCGCCTCGGTCGGCGCGACCCACTGCGCGCGGCCCATCACGTCGGCCTGACCCTGCAGGGCGAAGCTGAGCGTGCCGCGGCCGGCGGCCTGTTCCTGCCACACCGGCGCGCAGGGATCCTCGGCCGGGAACACCGCCACGCCGGCGGTGCCCAGCGCGCCGATCACCGCGCCGTTCTCGCGCGCGACGGCCTCGACCGTGTGCATGAACTCCTGGTGCTCGCGCTGCGCGTTGTTGACCAGCGCCACCGTGGGCTGCGTCATCGCGGCCAGCGGCGCGATCTCGCCCGGGTGGTTCATGCCGAGCTCGACGACCGCGGCGCGATGCCACACGACCTCGTTCTGGCGCAGGCGCAGCAGGGTCAGCGGCACGCCGATCTCGTTGTTGAAGTTGCCCTCGGTCGCGAGCATCGCGGCGTCGCCCAGCCAGGCGCGCAGGATGGACGCGATCATCTGCGTCACCGTGGTCTTGCCGTTGCTGCCGGTGACCGCGATGACGGGCAGGTGCTGCTGCTCGCGCCAGGCCTGCGACAGCAGGCCCAGCGCCGCCTTCGCGTCGGGCACCAGCAGCCCGTCCAGGCCGGCCTCGGCCAGGCCGCGCTCGGCCAGGGCCGCGGCGGCGCCGCTGGCTTTGGCCTGGGCCAGGAAGTCGTTGGCATCGAAGCGCTCGCCACGCAGCGCGACGAACAGGTCGCCGGCGCGCAGCGTGCGGGTGTCGGTGTGCACGCGCAGCAGCGGCGTGGCCGGGTCGCCGACCAGCGTGGTCGCCGGCAGCAGCGGCGACAGCAGCGCGAAAGCGCGGCCCAGCGTCATGAAGGGCACCGCCGGCGCGCCGGGCGCGGTCGAGGCGATGGTCGTGGTGGCGTCGCTCACAGCCCCGCC
Organism: Roseateles sp. 22389; assembly: GCF_052044995.1. Lineage (NCBI taxonomy): Bacteria > Pseudomonadati > Pseudomonadota > Betaproteobacteria > Burkholderiales > Sphaerotilaceae > Roseateles > Roseateles sp. 22389. The sequence goes on along the minus strand of NZ_JBQEOF010000007.1, from coordinate 8,719 downwards.
CTTTCGATCAGCGCGGCCCGCGCGGCCTGCACATCGGAGAACGCGCGGCGCTCGCCGTGGATCTCCTGGTAGTCCTCGTGGCCCTTGCCGGCGATCAGCACGACGTCGCGCGCACCCGCCTGATCCACCGCGCGCGCGATCGCCACGGCCCGGTCCGCAATCACCTCGCGCGCCGCATCCGCCGGCAGGCCGGCCTCGATGTCGGCCAGGATCTTCAGCGGGTCCTCGGTGCGCGGGTTGTCGCTGGTCAGCACGACCTGCGCCGCCAGCTTCGCCGCGATCGCGCCCATCAGCGGACGCTTGCCCGGATCGCGGTCACCGCCGCAGCCGAAGACGACGCGCAAAGCGCCGCCGCGCGCCGCGGCCAGCGGTTGCAGCGCGCCCAGCGCCTTCTCGAGCGCGTCCGGCGTGTGGGCGTAGTCGACCACCACCTGCGGCAGCTCGCGGCCGCTGCCCACCCGCTGCATGCGGCCCGGCACCGGCGTGACCAGTGCCGCCACGCGGGCGATGTCGTCCAGGCCGTGGCCCAGCGCGCGCAGGCCGGCGATGACGCCCAGCAGGTTGGACACGTTGTAGTCGCCGATCAGGCCGGTCTGCACCGGCACCGCCGCGGCGCCCTCGCGCAGCGTGAAGGCCAGCCCGTGCGCGTCATGGCGCAGGTCGGTGGCGCTCAGGCGCGCGTCGGCGCGGTCCAGGCCGTAGGTCCAGACGTCCAGCCGGCCCGCGGCGCCCAGTTCGGCCGCCAGTTCGGCACCCTTGGGATCGTCCAGGTTCAGCACCGCGGCCTTCAGGCCCTCCCACGCGAAGAGCTTGCGCTTGGCCGCCCAGTAGGCGTCCATGCCGCCGTGGTAGTCCAGGTGGTCCTGCGTGAAGTTGGTGAACAGCGCGACCTGGATGCAGGTGCCGGTCAGCCGGTGTTCCTCGATGCCGATCGACGAGGCCTCGATCGCGCAGGCGCCGAAGCCGTCGTCGGCCATGCGCTTGAAGGCTTCCTGCAGCCGCACCGGATCGGGTGTGGTCAGGCCGGTGGCCTCGATCGAAGCATTCGTCGTCGCGCCCGGCACCGGCGGCTGGCCCACGCCCAGCGTGCCGATCACGCCGCAGCGCGCGCCCAGCAGCGTCAGCGCCTGCGCGATCCACCAGGCGCTGGAGGTCTTGCCGTTGGTGCCGGTCACGGCCAGCACGCTCAGCCGCCGGCTGGGCTCGCCGTAGAAGGCCGAGGCGATGCGGCCGCAGTTGGCCTTGAGGTCGGGCAGCGACGCGATGCGCGCGTCGGTGAAGCCGTATTCGGCGGCGCCGGCATGCTCGACCAGCGCGGTCGCCGCGCCCGCGGCCAGCGCGCCGGCGACGAACTGGCGGGCGTCCTTCGCGTAGCCGGGCCAGGCGATGAACGCGTCGCCGGCGCCGACGGCGCGGCTGTCCGTGCGCAGCTGGCCGCTGGGCGTCCATTCCAGGAGCCAGCGGGCGGCGGCTTCGGGTGATTTCAGGTGCATCAACATGGTTCGTGCCCGCTCAGAAACTCTCATCGACGGCTTGCAGCCGTTGCTGCGCCACGATCTGCGGCTTGACGTCCAGGTCGGGCGGCTCGCCCAGCAGGCGCAGCGTCTGGGCCACCACCTGACTGAACACCGGTCCGGCGACGGCGCCACCGAAGTACTGGCCGTTCTTCGGCTCGTCGACCATCACCGCCACGATGATGCGCGGCTTGGAAATCGGTGCGATGCCCACGAACCAGGAACGGTATTTGTGGCTCGCATAGCCCTTGCCTTCCTGCTTGTGGGCGGTGCCGGACTTGCCGCCGACGCTGTAGCCCTGGACCATCGCCTGCGGCGCGGTACCGCCCGGGCCGGCCGCCATCTGCAGCATGCCGCGGATGTCCGCGGCGACCTTGGGGCTGAAGACCTTGATGCCCACCACCGGCTGGTCCGCCGGGTGCTTGGTCATCGTGATCGGGATGATGTCGCCGTCGCGGGCGAAGACGGTGTAGGCGCGCGCCAGCTGCAGCAGCGAGGCCGACAGGCCGTAGCCGTAGCTCATCGTCGCCTGCTCGATCGGCCGCCAGCTCTTCCACGGCCGCAGCTTGCCGGTCACCGCGCCGGGGAAATCGATCTGCGGGCGCTGGCCCAGGCCGATCGCGGTGAACATTTCGTGCATCTCGCGCGGCTGCATCATCAGCGCCAGCCGCGCCGCACCGATGTTGCTGGACTTCTGGATCACCTGCTGCACGGTCAGGTCGCCGTGCGGGTGCGCGTCGGTGGGCGACCAGCCGGAGATGACTACGCTGCGCGGGCCGGTGCTCAGCAGCGTGTCGGGACGCACGCGGCCGGTCTCCAGCGCCAGGCCGGCGGTGAACGGCTTCATCGTCGAGCCGGGCTCGAAGACGTCGGTCAGCGCGCGGTTGCGCAGTTGCTCGCCGGACAGGTTCTGGCGGTGGCCGGGGTCGTAGCTGGGGTAGTTGGCCAGCGCGAGGATCTCGCCGGTATGCACGTCCAGCACCACCACCGAGCCGGCCTTGGCCTTGTTCTCGGCCACCGCGTCGCGCACGCGCTGGTAGGCGAAGAACTGCACCTTGGCGTCGATCGACAGTTCGATGTCCTTGCCGTTGGTCTCGGGCACGCGCTCGCCGATGTCCTCGACGACGCGCCCCAGCCGGTCGCGCACGACCGAGCGCGAGCCGTCGCGCCCCTGCAGGTCCTTCTGGAAGGCCAGCTCGATGCCCTCCTGGCCCTTTTCCTCGATGTTGGTGAAGCCGACGATGTGCGCGGCAGCCTCGCCCTCGGGGTACTGGCGCTTGTACTCGCGGTCCTGGAACACGCCCTTGAGGCCGAGCTCCTTGATCTTGCGCGCGGTCTCGTCGTCGGCCTGGCGACGCAGGAAGACGAAGCGGTTGTTCGGATCCAGCCGCTTGTCGAGCTCGGCGCGCGACATGTCCAGGATCTTGGCGAGCTGGCGGCGCTTCTCGGGATCGGTGTCGACTTCCTTGGGGAAGGCCCAGATCGACGGCACCGCGACGCTGGCGGCGAGCACCTGCCCGCTGCGGTCGCTGATCTTGCCGCGGCTGGCCGGCAGCTCCATCTTGTGGGCGTAGCGGGCCTCGCCCTGGCGCTGGAAGAAGTCCTCGCCGATCAGCTGGATGTAGGCGGCGCGCGCCAGCAAGCCGGTGAACGCCAGGCCCACCAGCGCGACCAGGAAGCGCGACCGCCACGGCGGCGTCTTGGACGCCAGCAGCGGGCTGCTGGAATAGCTGACGCCGCGCGTGGGTGCGTTGCGGGCCGCGCCGCGCGCGCCCTGGCCGAGCTTCTTGCCAAGTCTGCCGATCACCGCGCCACTCCCTGCGGGGCACGCATGCCGCGCACACCGCTGGCTTCGATCGCCGGCGCGTCCGGATTGAAGGTGATCGCGGGCGAGATCGGCCGCATCTTCAGCCGCTCCCGCGCGACCTGCTCCACGCGCAGGTTGGTCGCCTGCGCCTGGCGGTCGGCCATCAGCTTCTGGTAGTCGGCCTCCAGCCGGCGGCCCTCGGTCTGCGCGCGGTCCAGCTCGGTGAACAGCCGGCGCGACTCGTAGGCGCTGCGCACCATGTAGATGCCGGAGACCATCACCGCGACGAGCAGCAGCAGGTTCAGGCGGCCGATCATCGACGGCCTCCCTTCTTCTGCTTGCCGGTGGATTCGGGCACCGGCGCCGGGATCGGCGCCTCGGTGCGCTCGGCCACGCGCAGGATCGCGGAGCGCGCGCGCGGGTTGCCCTGCACCTCGGCCTCGCTGGGCATGACGCGGGCGATGGCGCGCAGCGGTTGCGGCCTGGGCGCGGCGAAGGGGGCGCGGCGGTCGAACTCCTCCTTGCTGTGCGAGGCGATGAAGTTCTTGACGATGCGGTCTTCCAGCGAATGGAAGCTGATCACCGCCAGCCGGCCGCCCGGCTTGAGCCGCGCGAGCGCCGCGTTCAATCCCTGCTGCAGTTCCTCAAGCTCGGCGTTGACGAATATCCGTAGAGCCTGAAATGTGCGCGTTGAAGGGTCCTTGCCCGGCTCGCGGGTTTTGACCGCACCAGCCACGACTTGGGAAAGCTCGGCGGTTGTCCGGACAGGACGCCCGCCTTCCCGGCGAGCCACAAGCGCCTTTGCAATCGGGAGAGCAAACCGTTCTTCGCCATAGTCGCGGATCACCTGTGCGAGTTGGGACACCTCCGCCCGGGCGATGAAGTCCGCGGCGCTTTCGCCCCGCGTCGTGTCCATGCGCATGTCGAGGGGGCCGTCGAAGCGGAAGCTGAAGCCGCGCTCCGGGTTGTCGATCTGCGGGCTGGAGACGCCCAGGTCCAGCAGGATGCCGTCGACCAGGCCGACGCCCAGCGCGTCGAGTTGCGCGGCCATGTCGGCGAACGCGCTGTGGCAAATGTGGAAACGCGGGTCGTCGACCCGCGTTGGTCCGGAGGTCGCGGCCGCGACCGCCTCGGGGTCGCGGTCGATCGCGATCAGGCGCCCCTCCTCCCCGAGCCGCGACAGCAGCAGCCGCGAATGGCCGCCGCGACCGAAGGTGCCGTCGACGTAGATGCCAGCGGGGGTCGTGAACGCGCCGTCGACCGTCTCGTGCAGCAGCACGGTCGTGTGGGTGAAGGCGGCGGGGGTGGACTGCTCGCTCATGAGGCTCAGAAGCTGAAGTCCTGGAGCACGGCCGGCATCTCGGACTGCATGATGGCGGCCTCGTGCGCGGCATAGGCCTGGGCATCCCAAAGCTCGAAGTGGCTGCCCATGCCCAGCAGCATCGTGTCCTTCTGCAGTCCGGCCGAGGCGCGCAGTTCCGGTGCGATCAGCACGCGGGCGGCGGCATCGATCTCGACATCCTGCGCGTTGCCGAGGAAGACGCGCTTCCAGCCGGCGGCGGACATCGGCAGCGCGGCGACCTTGTCGCGGAACTGCTCCCAGGCCGGACGGGGGAAGACCATCAGGCAGCCTTCCGGGTGCTTGGTGAGCGTCAGCTGGCCGCCGCACAGCGCCTGCAGGACCTCGCGGTGCCGCGCAGGGACGGTCAAGCGCCCCTTGGCGTCCAACGCCAAGGCACTCGCCCCCTGAAACACGACATTCGCCACTTTGCCCCACCGAATTGCACTTTCTCCCACTTTAATGGCGAGACCGGCGCCGGTCAAGGAAATTTGGCGTTTTTCCCAATCAAATCAATTACTTAGCCTGTATTCTCACGCCATTGCGCAAAATAAAAGTCGTTCTAAATGAAGGACTTAACAAACGGTGTGGAAGTGATGGATCAACTGAAATCAGCAGTCGTACCCGCTTGAAACCGCGGTCGCCGGCAGCGCCGCGGCAACGCGCCGGCTCCGCCGGTCGGTGGGAAATCGGGGCGGCCCCACCGTCCGGCGGCCGCCGGAAGGGGGACAAAGTGGGAGAAAGGAAAAAGCCCGGCACTGGCCGGGCTTTCGTTCAGTCGGAGCGCGCCGCAGCGCTGGGATCACGGCATCGCCGAAGACGCGGCGGGGGACGGGGTGGCAGCGGTCGCCTCGACCACGCCGCCCTGCCACCAGGCCGGCGTCGGCCCCGGCTGCTCGATCGCCAGCGGCGCGCCGATCACCGGCGTCACCAGCTCCACCTTGCGCAGCCGCGCCAGCGCGCTGATGCGCTCGAACGGGTCCTGCCAGCGGTGCATCGCCAGGTCGAAGGTGCCGTTGTGGATGGGCAGCAGCCGCTGCCCCTTCAGATCGATGTGCGCCTGCATCGTCTGCTCCGGCTGCATGTGCACGTAGGGCCAGCGCGGGTCATAGGCGCCGGTCTCCATCAGGGTCAGGTCGAACGGGCCGAAGCGCTCGCCGATCGCCTTGAAGCCGTCGAAGTAGCCCGTATCGCCGCTGAAGAACACCCGCAGGTCGCCGTCGATCAGCACCCACGAGGCCCACAGCGTCGAGTTGCGGTCGCTCAGCCCGCGGCCGGAGAAATGCTGCGCCGGAGTGGCCGTCAATTGCACGCCGGCGATCGACGTCCCCTGCCACCAATCGAACTGCTGCACCTTGGCCGCAGGCACGCCCCAGTCGATCAGGCGCTGGCCCACGCCCAGCGGCGTCAGGAAGCGGCGGACCTTGGGCGCCAGCGCCAGCACGGTGTCGTGGTCGAGGTGGTCGTAATGGTCGTGCGAGAGGATCACCGCCTCGATCTCGGGCAGCTCGTCGAGCGCGATCGGCGGCGCGTGGAAGCGCTTCGGCCCCATCCACGAGAACGGCGACGCGCGCTCCGAGAAGACCGGGTCGGTGAGCCAGAAGCGGCCGCGCAGCTTCAGCAGCACCGTCGAGTGGCCCAGGCGGAACAGCGTCCGGTCGGGCGCGGCCAGCAACTGGTCCTTGGTCAGCGCCTGCACCTCGATCGGCCGGTCCGGCACGGTGCCGGCGGGCTTGTGGAACATGACATCCCAGAAGATCCCGAGCATCTTCCAGAAGCCCTGTTCGGGCTCGACCGCCGGATTGCGGAACCGGCCCTGCGCCCATTGGGGCGACTGCTCGCGGGAGGGCTGGCCACCCTCCGGCGCGGGGGTGGACGGCCCGTTCGAGGGCACCGGGGTGGGCGAGGACATCACACGGGAAGCGGTCATGGCGAGGGCTCCAACAATCAGGACGGCGACGACGCCGCTCAGCGCGGTGAGCGACAGCGGCAGCAGCGAACGGAGGACGGGGGTCAGGCTCATCTGAAACTTGCACTACACAGTGTAGTTTTGGCGAGTGTAGGCAGGCGGGCCGGAAAAGTAAACTCCCCGGTGTAAGATTGCGCCCCATGACTGCCGACGCCCCTCTCCCTGCCCCCAGCCCTGCCGTCGAGCCGCCTGCCGACGAGGCGGTGGGCGGCGACGCCGAGCGGATGCGCCTGACCGACCGCAAGCGCCAGGCGATCGTCGACGCGGCGATCGCGGAGTTCCGCGAGCATGGCTTCGAGGTCGCGAACATGGACCGCATCGCGGGCCGGGCGCAGGTGTCCAAGCGCACCGTCTACAACCACTTCAGCGGCAAGGACGCGCTGTTCGACGCGATCCTGGAGCGCCTCTGGGCGGCAACGGAGGCGCAGGTGACGTTGGCTTATCGCGCCGACCGCCCACTGCGCGAGCAGTTGCTGATGCTGATCGACCAGAAGCTGGCGATGAGCGGTGACCCGCAGTTCCTCGACCTAGCGCGGGTACTGATCGCCGAGGCGATCCACGCACCGCAGCGCGCGCGGGACATGCTGTGCCGGCTGGGGGGGCGCGAAGAGGGATTGACCGTGTGGATCCGTGCGGCGATGGCCGACGGGCGCTTGAAGGCCGGCGACGCGGCTTTCGCAGCGGCGCAGCTGCAGGCGCTGGTCAAGGGCTTCGCGTTCTGGCCGCAGATCACCATGGGGCAGCTGCCGCTGGACGCGGCGCAGCAGCGTCAGGTCGCGGATTCGGCGGCTGACATGTTCCTGCGCTTCCATGAGGTGGAAGCGGGGGGCTGAAGCTCCCCCCCTTCTGGGCGTTCGCCGGGGAGACCCCTCACCCCTGCCCTTGTATCTTTCGTTTTGAGAGTACACACAGGTTTGTTTTGGCAGTTGTCCACAGCCCGTCTGCCCTCTGGGATACCTAGCCCGTGGGAGAGCATTTGGCGTGGACGACTGGCCGTCTGTTGAGCAAGCCCGAACAGTTGCTGGACGGCCGACATGCACTGGCGTGCTCGGACCTCGAATTTGCAAGGATGGGAAATGGCAGGCGCACCTGAACTGATTTTTGTTGGTATCGATGTTTCCAAAGCCACGCTTGAGGTGGCCTTGAATGACAGGGACAAGACGCAGACCTTCAGCAACGATGAGCCCGGTTTGAAGTCGCTGTTGGCGATGCTCACTGAGATGCGCGAGCGCGTGGGAGTCGTTCTGCTGGAAGCCACCGGTGGGCTGGAGCAGCCGGCGGCGGCGATGCTGTGCGCGCATGGTTTGGCCGTCATGGTGATCAATCCGCGCCAGGCGCATGACTTCGCCAAAGCGATGGGCTACCTGGCCAAGACGGACCGCACGGACGCGAAGATGCTGTCGCAGTTTGCGCGCACGCTGCATGCCAGCGACCGGCGCGAGCGACTGCTCTACAAACTGCCCACGGACGCGCAGGAGACACTGCTAGCCATGGTGACGCGGCGCAGTCAGCTCGTGGCCATGCGGGTGGCTGAGCACAACCGATTGGCGAGCATGCACGCGTCGCAGCGCAAGAGCATTCGCACCATTCTGAAGATGCTGGACCACCAAATCGGAAAGATCGATGACGATGCGGGCGGCTTCCTGAAGGAGCACTTCAAGGACAAGCTGGAGTTGCTCAAAGGGCTCAAGGGAGTGGGGCCAGGCACACAAGCGATGCTGATGGCTGCGCTGCCCGAACTCGGCCAACTCAAGCGACGCGAGATCGCCAAACTCGTGGGTGTGGCGCCGTTGAACAACGACAGCGGCACATTCAAGGGTCGGCGCTCCACCTGGGGTGGACGGGCCAATGTCCGTTCGGCGCTGTACATGGCTTCGCTCAGCGCTGTGCGTTATGACCCTGTCCTCAGGAGCTTCTACGAACGACTGGTGCAAGCGGGCAAGCCTAAGAAGGTGGCGCTGACCGCCTGCATGCACAAGCTGCTCACCATCATCAACGCCGTCATCAAGTCCGGCACCGCTTGGCAGCCCTCTTATCCACAGCCCGCGCTAGCCTGATTAGCGCTTGACTTGGAACACAGTTGCTCTCCC